>CAVEHG010000033.1:0-4698 GCA_963615405.1 bacterium
TCACGGTGAAGTATGAGCCGGAAATTCCGGTGATGGCGGCGTAGCCGATCCATTCCTGAACCCCATAAGAACCGGCTTTGTCGAAAGGCTTGTATTTGTCGATGTACCACCCGATTTCTTCGTCGGAGAGGGGAGCGAAGTGGACGAGACAGCTGTCTGCAAAGGATTCTTCGTGAACGGCATCGCGTATCGTGACTCCGGTGATGACCTCGTGGGTGCGTCCTGAAAGAAGATGAAGCATACTTACGGCATCTTCCCTGTCGTGCGGCTTTCCCAGCACCTCGTCGCCGCAGAGAACCAGCGTGTCCGCCGTTATGAGAATCTCGTTTTCGGAAAGCGGGCGGTGGAAGCCGTGTGATTTCCCGATAGACATCAGCAGGGGAATGTCCCTGTGCGGTGTGTCCGGGCTGTAGGTTTCCTCGAAACTGTTCTGTGTGTCAACTTCAAAGTCAAGCGCTAGCCCGGCAAGCAATTCGCGTCTCCGTGGAGACGCGCTGCCCAATATTATATGTTTCCCTTTGTTCATAAATTCCAAACTGAGAATTCTGTTCTGAGATTCTGTTTCAAAGTCCAACTCAGAAATTCCGTAGTAAACTGCTGAACTGAAAGTCTTTCAGGAAGATGGTATGCAAGGCCCGCGACGAAGTGAAAACCGCAGCAACCTTTCGGTTGTGAGGATTTTCACAAGGAGCACAACGCCGCAGCCCGCTTCCTGAATGGCTTTCAGTAACTTTTTTCGTAGGCGGAGACATCAAACTTCCAAGTCCCCTGCGCCCTCATCACAATCTCGATGACTTCCCGTACGAAACGGATGCCGGCCGGGAAAACCGAAACATAGTCCGCGCAGGGCAGAACTTCCTCCATGGCGTCCGCAGGGCAGATTCCAAGCCCGCAGACCGAAAGAACCGGCGCGTCCGGCAGATCATCGCCGCAGTAGAGCACTTCTTCCTGCTTAAGCCCGTTTTTGGTGCAGAACCTGTTGAAATCCGCAATCTTGTCCTTTGAAGAGAGGAAGATGTCCGTCGGGTCTATACCGAACAGGCGGAACCGTTTTTCGATGGTGTCCGAATGCGCTCCGGTGATGATGCCAAGCCTGTAACCGCCCATAGCCGCCATACGGAGCCCGAAACCGTCCTTCGCGCTGTAGTTGCGCAGGAAGTCGCCGTCCTCCGCGACAAGTAAGGTTCCACAGGTCATCACTCCGTCAATGTCGAAAGTGAAAGCCTTGATTTTCAGGATTTTTGCGTAAAGTTCTTCGGAAATTTCGAACTGTTTCAGCTGGGAATTGGTGATGGTCGCCATAGCCTAACTCTTTGCACCGTTGCCGAATCCGTTTCCGAATCCTCCCATAGGGAATGTGTCAGAGCCTCCGCGTCCTCCGAGAGAGATTGTTCCGAACTGCGACTCGTATTTCTGGATGTTGTCCTGAAGTGCCATCAGAAGCCTTTTCGCGTGTTCCGGAGTCATCACCAGACGGTTGCTTACCGCCGCTTTCGGGAGCCCTGGCAGCATTGTCGCGAAATCAAGAATGAATTCGCTGTGGGAGTGGGTTATGATTGCAAGGTTCGAATACGTCCCTTTTGCTACGTCGTGAGAAATCTCGATGTCGATTTTGTTGTCGTTATTTTCCATATCTTTAACTTATGTTTCGCATGTGTCCTGATTTATTGAAAATCAGGGGCTCCTATATTGTCAGATTAAATCCCACTCACGCTCTTGTCAGTATTCGCGACAGTGAAACTTGAGTTTTTATAGAATTCACCTGTTTAGCGTCGCGAAGTTAGTGAAAATTTGCGTATCTTTGCATTTCTGTGCGATAATATCGCGAGGTAAACAAGGTAAAATTTTTTTTCAATATGGAGTTGCAGTCGAAATACGACCCGGCGCAGACCGAGGACAAATGGTATGCTTACTGGTTGAAACACAAATTCTTTCATTCAGAACCGGATGAAAGGGAACCTTATACTATAGTCATTCCGCCGCCGAATGTGACAGGAATCCTCCATATGGGACACGTTCTCAACAACACAATCAACGATGTGCTGATTCGCAAGGCACGCATGGACGGAAAAAACGCCTGCTGGATACCTGGAACCGACCACGCTTCGATTGCGACGGAGAGCAAGGTCGTGGCGAAACTCAAGGCCGAAGGCATAAACAAGGAAGATCTCACCCGCGATGAGTTTATGAAGCACGCGTGGGAATGGAAGGAAAAGCACGGAGGCATTATCCTCAGCCAGCTCCGTAAACTCGGAGCGTCGTGCGACTGGGACAGAACCAAGTTCACGATGGATCCGGATCTGAGCGAGGCGGTGATCAATACATTTGTATATTTCTACAACAAGGGACTGATATACAGGGGAGTGCGGATGGTCAACTGGGACCCTGTCGGACTTACTGCAGTCAGCGACGAGGAAGTTGTCCACAAGGATACCCCGAGCAAGTTCTATCATATGAGATATTTCGTTTCCGACGGACACGGTAATCCGACAGACAAGTACATAGTCGTGGCCACTACCCGTCCGGAAACAATTATGGCAGACGCTGCTGTCTGCATCAATCCGGCTGACACCAGATACGGCTGGCTTCGCGGGAAAAAAGTGATCATACCTCTGATTAACAAGGAGATACCTATTATCGAGGATTCCTATGTCGAGATGGATTTCGGAACGGGCTGCCTCAAAGTGACTCCGGCTCACGACGTGAACGACTATGCGATCGGAATGCGCCACAACCTTCCAGTTCTTGACATCATCGATGATCACGGCCGTCTGAACGAGAAGGCCCAGATTCTTGTGGGCGAGGACCGTTTCGTGGCGAGAAAGAAAATCGCGAAGATGCTTGAGGAGGCCGGAAATCTCGAAAGGACAGAGGATTACAACTCTCCGATCGGTTATTCCGAGAGAACGGACGCAGTCATAGAACCGAAGCTTTCGAAGCAGTGGTTCCTCAAGATGGACGACCTTGCAAAGGCTGCGCTTGAAAGTGTGGAAAGCGGGAAAATCAAACTCATTCCGGAAAAATACCGCAATACCTACCGTCATTGGATGGAGACGGCCCACGACTGGTGCATCTCCCGTCAGCTCTGGTGGGGGCAGAGGATTCCTGCATACTACCTTCCGGACGGAAGTTTCGTTGTGGCTTCTTCAGCAGACGAAGCATTGAAACTTGCCCAAAAGAAGAATCCGTCTCTTGCCGCCGCCGATCTCCATCAGGACGACGACGTCCTTGACACCTGGTTCTCATCCTGGTTGTGGCCGATTTCTGTGTTCGACCCGGAGATGCCAGGTCATCCGGAACACACCCCGAACAGGGATCTCGCGTACTATTATCCTACAAATGACCTTGTTACGGGACCTGATATCATCTTCTTCTGGGTTGCCAGAATGGTTATGGCGGGTGATGAGTTTATGAAGGAAGAGCCGTTCCACAATGTCTATTTCACCGGCATCGTGCGCGACAAGCTCGGCCGCAAGATGAGCAAGACTCTCGGGAACTCTCCGGATCCTCTCGATCTGATAGCGAAATACGGAGCGGATGCGGTGCGTCTTGGGATGCTCCTTTGCAGTTCGGCAGGAAACGACATCCTTTACGACGAATCGCAGATTGAGCAGGGGCGCAACTTCTGCAACAAGATCTGGAATGCCTTCAGGCTCATTACGGGTTGGACAGTTGATGCTTCACTTGAACAGAACGAGGCTTGCAAGGTGGCAGTCAAATGGTTCGGGAACAAACTCAATGCTGTGGCGGCCGAAGTGAACGACCATTTCGCGAAGTTCAGAATCTCGGATGCGCTGATGGCGGCGTACAAGTTCTTCTGGGATGATTTCTGCGCCTGGTATCTCGAACTTGTGAAACCGGCATACGGCTCTCCTATTGATGCGAAGACTTACGAACTCACGCTTGGATTCTTCGAGAGCCTCCTGAAGATGATCCATCCGATTATGCCGTTCATCACCGAAGAACTCTGGCACGCCGTGAGAGAAAGAGGGGAGAATTCGACGATAATGTTCGAGAAATATCCTGTTGCCGGCGAGAGCGATGCGAAGTTTATCGCAGATTTCAATCTGGCCTGCGATGTCGTTGCCGGAGTGCGCAATATCCGTCAGCAGAAGGGACTTTCTCCGAAGGAAGCGTTAAGGATCTACCTCGTAGGGGATTGGTCTGAAGATATGGAGGCAATCGTTGTTAAACTCGCCAATGTTAGTGAGATACAACATGTGAATTCAATTGATGATTCGCTTGCCGGAGTTTCGTTTATGGCGGATACTCTCAAGGTGTTCGTGCCTCTTGAGGGACTCGTGAACGCGGAAGAGGAAATCGCGAAACTTGAGGCTGACCTTAAGTATTACGAGGGTTTCCTCAGTTCGGTGCGCGGCAAACTTTCGAATGAAAAGTTCGTTTCTCACGCTCCGGAGGCTGTTGTTGCGGCCGAGAGGAAGAAGGAGGCGGACACTCTATCCAAGATTGAGGGCATCAGGATGTCGCTTAAGGCACTGGGACGTTAGTTAACGGACGCCAATGTTCGCGTTGAATTGTACGAATAACGTATATCAATACATAAATTACTGAACACAAACAAATTAACACTGATTATTATGATGACAGTTTTACCGCTCGGAGTTTTTGGAATATGGCAGGTTGTCCTGATTGTCGCGATTATTCTTCTGCTTTTCGGAGGCAAGAAAATCCCTGAGC
>CAVEHG010000033.1:4782-11833 GCA_963615405.1 bacterium
ATGCGTGGGCTCGGACACGGAATGAAGAGCTTCAAAATGGGAATGAAGGATGCCGACAAGGAGATTGAGGAAATCAAAAAAGAGATCGAAACCACTCCGGAGGATATCAAACCCGCTGACAAGTAATAATTTTTCCGTTGGCTGAGATGGCAAAGAACAGTCAGGCGGAAATGTCTTTCTGGGATCATCTTGAAGCGCTGAGGGGGACTCTGTTCCGCTCGGCGACTCTTGTTCTGATCCTTACCGTCATTCTGTTCGTGATCAAGGACTATTTCTTTGACATAGTGGTGCTTGCGCCGACCCAGCCTTCATTTCCGATGTACCGGATCTTCGGTATGAAACCGGAGATTTCGCTGATAAACTACGACCTGACGGCCCAGTTTATGGTCCATCTGAAGACCTCGATGTTGGGTGCGTTGGTTTTCGGGGCACCGTACATATGTTACGAAATATGGAGATTCGTGGCTCCGGCGCTCTATGAAAAAGAAAAGAAACCGGTGCGGAGAGCGTTTCTGTTTGCGGGCGCTCTCTTTTATGTCGGACTGCTCGTGGGGTATTTCGTGCTTCTTCCGTTCATCGTCGATTTTTTTCAGGGATACACGGTGAGCAGTCTGGTCAAGAACACGATTTCCCTGAGTTCATACATATCGACTTTTTTTTCGACGGTTTTCTCGATGGGACTCGCCTTTGAGTTCCCGGCAGTGATTCTTGCGCTGTCGAGTATGGGGCTTCTGCACCGGAGCACGTTGAAGAAATACAGGAAGCACGCCCTCGTGGTTCTGATGGTTATTGCGGCTGCGATTACTCCGGCAGACGTGATGTCGATGATAATCGTGACAATTCCGCTCTATCTTCTCTACGAGTTCAGCATTCTGATTTGCCGCAAAGATGAGCCGGAAGACGAGGATGAGGAAGAGGAGAATGAGAAGGAGAAGAAAGAGGAGAAGGAAGATTCAAGTAACGGACAGGGAGGAGAATGAGATGATATCGGTTAATTCACTGACGGTTGCATACGGGGGCTTTACGCTGCTTGACAATATAAACTTCCACATCAGCGAACAGGACAAGATCGGTCTTGTCGGAAAGAACGGCGCGGGCAAGTCAACTGTACTCAAACTGATTTGCGGACTTCAGAACCCGACATCGGGGATTGTTTCAGTGCCTTCGGGAGTGAAGATTGGCTACCTTCCCCAAATTATGGAGCATCATCGTGGCAAGTCCGTGATTGACGAGGCAATGACTGCCTTTCAGGAGTTGTTCGATATGGAGGCGGATCTCGACCGGATCACGGCGGAACTTGCGGAGAGGACAGACTACGAATCCGGGGAGTATCAGCGGCTCATCATATCGATGAATGATATAAATGACAGATTGTCAATCGTTAAGACTGATTCACCTCAAGTTCTTGCGGAGCGCACGCTTATGGGGCTTGGATTCAAGTATGACGAGCTTCAGAGACCGACGGAGACATTCAGCCAGGGGTGGAATATGCGAATCGAACTGGCGAAGATTCTGCTTGGAAAGCCCGATGTGCTCCTGCTTGACGAGCCCACGAACCACCTTGACATCGAGTCAATCGAATGGCTGGAGGGGTACCTCAAGGATTATCGCGGTTCTATGGTGCTGATTTCCCACGACAGGAAATTCCTCGACAATGTCACGAACAGAACTGTGGAGATTATGCTCGGGCACATTCATGACTACAAGGTTCCGTACAGCAAGTACTTGGAACTCAGGAAGGAACGCATCTCCCAGCAGAAAGCCGCCTATGAGAACCAGCAGCGGATGATTGAGAAAACCGAGGACTTCATTGAACGTTTCCGCTACAAGCCGACCAAATCCAATCAGGTGCAGTCCCGGGTGAAGCAGCTTGAGAAGCTGGAGCGTATAGAGGTTGATCTTGAGGACAAGTCCGCGCTTGCAGTGAAGTTTCCTCCGGCTCCGCGTTCGGGGGACATTGCCTATAAGGCTGTGAACCTTACCCTCGGCTATGGGGAAAAGGTTGTGTTCTCGGGAGCGGATATAGAGGTCAGGCGCGGCGAGAAGGTTGCGCTTGTCGGAAGAAACGGCGAGGGCAAGACCACTCTGATGAGGGCGATTATGAGGGAACTCGATCCGATGAAGGGGGAGTCCCGGACCGGGCATAATGTCAGCATAGGCTATTATGCTCAGAATCAGGAGGATGTACTCGATAAAAACGATACGGTCTTTGAAACTCTCGACAGGATTGCAGTGGGAGATATCCGAACAAAGCTTCGCGACATACTGGCGGCGTTTCTGTTCAAGGGTGAGGACATCGACAAGAAGGTAGCGGTGCTTTCCGGAGGCGAAAGGGCAAGGCTGGCGATGGCAAAACTGATGCTGCGCCCCTACAACCTGCTTGCGCTCGACGAGCCCACGAACCATATGGACATTCTTTCAAAGGATATACTTAAGCAGGCTCTCAAAGCTTATGACGGCACGCTGATAATAGTTTCTCACGACCGTGATTTCCTTGACGGTCTGGTCGACAAGCTCTATGAGTTCCGCGACGGACGGGTGCGGGAGTTTCTCGGCGGAGTCTCTGATTTTCTGGAAACCCGCCGCATTGAAAACCTGAATGAACTTGAACGGCACACAAAGCCGTCTGTTCCGGAGGCTGTCGCCGGGGAGGCTGCGGCAAAGAAGGCTGTTTCTCAGCAGCAGTATCAGGAAAAGAAGTTCATCTCCAGGGAGGAGAGGAAGGTGCGCAACCGCATCTCGTTTCTGGAGAAGAAGATTGACGCTGCCCAGGCGCGGATGAAGGAGATAGAAGCTGTGCTTGCAGCTCCGTCGCCGTCGGACGACTATATGGAACTGACCCGCGAGTTTCTGGAACTGAAGAGGGATCTTGACGCTATGACCGACGAATGGGCTGAGCTGTCGGAAAGTCTTGAAGGCTGAAATTATTTGGGAATTTGGCTGATGTGTTCGAAAAATCTGAATAGAAAATATGGAAGAAGATAAAATGCAGTTTCTCTACGGTATTCATCCGGTGATGGAAGCCGTGAAGGCAGGCAGGCATTTCGACAAGGTGCTGCTGAAGCAGGGGCTTGAAGGTCAGCAGTTCCGGGAACTGTACGGTCTGCTCGGGGAGAAGAATATTCCCTACCAGTTCGTGCCCCTTGACAGGTTGAACAGGGCGGTTCGCGGTGCGCATCAGGGAGTGGTGGCTTACATTTCACAGATAGAGTATGTCGGGCTTGAGGATATGGTGAACAATGCCCTCGCCACGACTTCCGCTCCTGTGTTTGTGATTCTTGACGGAGTGAGCGACGTGCGCAACCTCGGAGCCATAGCCAGGACTCTTGAATGTGCCGGGGGAAAGGGAATCATTGTCCCGGCGAAGGGCGGGGCGGCGATTAATGCAGAAGCGGTGAAGGCTTCCGCCGGAGCGCTGATGAGAATCGACACCTGCAAGGTCCCGAATCTCCGCTATGCGGCGTACTATCTGAAACAGTCAGGATTCCGCCTGATAGCCGCCACAGAGAAAGTGGACAGCTACATCTACGATATTGACCTCACCGGTCCGATTGCAATTGTTATGGGGTCCGAGGGCAAGGGAATATCCCAGGCGATGCTGGATCTTGCGGATGCCAGGGCAGCCATCCCGATGGCAGGCGAGATTGGATCGCTGAATGTATCCATCGCTTCGGCTGTGATTCTTTACGAAGCCGTGAGACAGAGGCGTCAGTCCTGATGATGCCCGCCGTCAGGTTTGTTCGATGGCCGCTAATTAACGGCTTTATTTCATAAGACCTCGTTATGTTCGTTCTTGACTCGCATTGCGACACTCCGTCGCAGATTTACAGGCTTCGTGACATCGGAAAGGAGGATGCCCACGCGCAGGTTGATTTTCCGAAATTGAGGCGCGGGGGAGTCGATGCCGCTTTTTTTGCGGCTTATGTTCCGAATTCGTTTGCTCCGGATGCCGCAACAAGATATGCTCTTGAGCTGATTGCCTGCGCCAAGGATTCCGTGGCGGCAAATCCTGATGTGGCGGCATTGGCGATGTCGGTAGAAGATGCTCTGCGGAACAAGGCGGAAGGGAAGACCTCAATTTTTTTCGCGCTTGAGAACGGTTCGCCCATACAGAAGAATCTCGGACTCCTGAGACTTTTCCGTGAACTCGGAGTCAGCTATATGACATTGACACACTCAAGGGACAACGAAATCTGTGATTCCTGCACAAGCGGCGCTTCCGGACGCTGGGGCGGACTCAGCCCTTTCGGCCGGTCCGTTGTCGGGGAGATGAACAGGCTCGGGATGCTTGTGGACGTGTCGCATATATCAGACCGGTCCTTCTACGATGTTCTGGAGTGCAGCACGAAGCCGGTTGTTGCGACTCACTCCTGCTGCCGTGCGCTTGCAGACCATCCGAGGAATATGAGCGACGATATGATTCGCGCCCTTGCGAAAAACGGGGGAGTCATACAGATAAATTTCTATCCTGCCTTTCTTGACACGGATTTCGCAAAAGTGCACGCCCTCCACGAAGATGAAATTGCCGCAACCGAAGGTGCATTCATCTCCGACCCCGCGGATGAGAGCAGAAGGGCGGACTGGTATGACTGCCTTGACCGGCTCAGGAAACTGCCGCGTCCGGATTACAGAAGAGTCGCCGACCACATTGACCACGCCGTTTCGCTGGTAGGTCCCGAGCACGTGGGAATCGGTTCCGACTTTGACGGGATCGATGTGACCCCGGATGGACTTGAAGATTGCGGCCGCATCGGAGTCATCTTTGATGAACTTAAGAACCGGGGATATGATGACGCGTCAATCGGGGCCATAGCAGGCGGGAATTTCCTCAGAGTTCTTCCCCAATCCCTGTCAACTCGGTTTTGTATGCTGAAAAATAGGGGATAAATTCAAATTATGATTGACAAAAGTAATGTAACAATAATGTTTTAATGTTTAACATTATTGTTACGAATACTTCTTTACAATTAATTACATTCGTTATTGATTGTTTCCCACAATAAATGGAGTGCGGCTGACGCAAATCGCTCGATGTTGTGACGCCGGTCGTTTTTATAGGTGAAGGAGGCCGTTTTTGTGCCTTTTGCCGAAGCGACTCCCACCCAGACGAGCCCGACAGGCTGGGTCGGGGAGCCTCCGCCGGGACCTGCAATCCCGGTCGTGGCGACAGAGAAGTCGCTGCCCGTGAGACGGCGGACCCCCTCTGCCATTGCAGCCGCAACCTCGGAGCTTACGACTCCGAAAGTCTCTATCGTTTCCTCAGGAACCCCGAGCACCTTCTCCTTCACTGGAATTGCATAGGAGGTTACGGAACCCAGATAATATGCAGAACAGCCTGGAACGGACGTGATGAGTTCAGAGATCTTGCCGCCCGTGCAGGATTCGGCCGCGCTGACGGTTTTCCCGGTTTTGAGCAGCAGTTTACCTATTTCTGTTTGCAGATTGCTGTCGTTCTCCGCATAGATGGTGTTTCCGAGGATTTCCCGAAGGCTGGCAACCTGGCGGTCGAGTTCCTCCTCGTTATCCACGCTGTTTCCGCCGTAAACGGAAAGCCTGAGCCTTACTCCTGTGAGGGGATTGGGAAGATAGGCGAGATGTATGTGAGCGGGCAGAGCTGTCTCCCAGGGCTCTATTTTCTTTGAAAGCGCTGACTCCGCGAGGCCGAAGGTCATAAGCGTCCTGTGTGTGATGGCAGTCAGTTCGAAGTTTCTGCTGATGTCCGCAATCACATCCGGGAGCGCAGCTTCCGTCTCGAACGGGACTCCCGGCATAGAATAGAGCCGCGCCCTGTGTCCGAACCGGTCCTCCCTGAAAGGGAAGACCATAATCGGCGCAGTGCCTCTGCGGTTGAGAATCACCTCACAGGTGTCAGGAACCGAGGCCTGGGCGATGTTGATGTCAAGTACATCAAGACCCCGAGAACGCAATATTTCGTGGATAATCTCCAGCTGCCGGGAGTCCTGTCTGTATCCGGAGGCTCCGGACAGTTCCGCCAGAGCAGGCTTCGTGATGTCATCTTTGGTTGGACCAAGGCCTCCGGTAACTATGACTATGTCATTGCAGGACAGCTCATTCTCCAATGTTTCAACTATCTGCTTCGCCTCATCTCCGATTGAAACCATTCTTGTGACTCTGATTCCGATTCCGTTCAGGCTTTTTGAAATCACCGACGAGTTGGTGTCTACAATCTGGCCTATGAGGATCTCGTCTCCTATGGTGCAGATGGATGCCGTGGTCTGTTTCATTTTGATGCTGTTTGGATTTCTGTCTTTCCCGGCAGTTTGTTGACAATGTCCTTCACGATTGCGGGGCCTTCACGGAAGAAGCCGGTGTAGACCTCAAGCAGGGATGCCCCTTCGTCAAGCATCTGCTGCGCACGGGTGCTGTTCAAGACTCCGCCCACGCCTATGATAGGCAATAATCCCCTTGATTTTTCGTGTATATGGCCGATGAATCTCAAGTTTTTGTTGAAGAGCTCGCTTCCGTCGCTGTCGTCATCGCTTCTCAATGTGCTTCCTGCAACAATCCCGTCGATTCCTCCGGAAAGGCAGCAGTCCACGATTTCGTCAGCCTGCGCACGTGATGTTTCGGATGTCAGCCGCACCAGCACCGGCTTGTTCGTGTCGTAGTAGAGCCTCATACCCAGAATTCTGTCGATTATCTCCGGGAGTTCCGACATTCTGTCCGCGCCTTCGTCCTCATCCGTGCCGTCAGTCTCTTCCGTGGCATTACAATAGGGATTTATCACGATCATATCCACAAAGTCGTAGAGCAGCGCAAACGCATTCTCAAAATCTCTGACGATTTCAGCGCCGCGGCTTTGTGCGTTTCTTGTTATGTTGGCGGCTATTATGCAGTCCGGTCTGTCGCTCCGCAGGTGCTCGATGGCCTTTTTTACTCCGAGATAGTGTTTGGAAGGGGTGCTGTAGTCCTGTTTGACATATGACATCGGTCCGATTTCTATGAAACTGAATCCGAAGTCGGACAGGATGTTATAGAAGGTGCCTTCGGCATCTATCGAAGCCGCAAGTCCTACCGGATTGTCAAATTC
>CAVEHG010000034.1:0-11828 GCA_963615405.1 bacterium
ATATAGAGTCCTGACGCCGTCTTGGTCTCGGCCTCTTTGGGCTCAACGACCACTCTGTCTGCCAATGGTTTGATCATGATTATGATATTTTTATGTTATACTTCACAATGTCCCGTTTACGGAACCGCCCGGAAACGGGACAAACAAAATGCCATCAGCCCAAAACTGACAATTTGTCACTTTCTCTTTTGTAAAAGTTAATTTCCGCCCTGTTTTCGCCTTTCCCAAAGCAAAATTCCGGTTGTTTTTTGCTTTTCCAAAAGCGAATCCATATTTTTGCCGGTATGAAACGATCTTTAAAACTGCTCGCTATTGCGGGCGCAAGCATCATCACTATGACATCCTGCTGCAACAATCCAGACAGAAAGGGGACGGAGGCGGTCCTTGAAAACATAGCCTCACGAACATCCATCCGGCAGTTCACTTCAGAACCGGTTTCAGAGCAGCAGATCGAGACTCTGCTCAAAGCGGCAATGGCCGCGCCGAGCGCGCTGAACAGGCAGCCGTGGAGGTTTGTGGTGGTGACGGACAGGGAGCAACTTTCTGCAATGGCTGAGAAGATGCCGTATGCAAGGCTTGAAACGGCGCCTGTCGCGGTTGTTGTATGCGGAGATGTCACCGTCAGCGAAAAATTTTGGGTTCACGACTGTGCCGCAGCTGCGGAAAATATCCTGCTTGCCGCAACTGCGCTGGGACTTGGAACTGTCTGGACCGCCGCATCGGACGGCGAACGCACGGAGATTGTCCGCGAAGCTCTCGGCCTGCCGTCATATGTCCACCCTCTCTGCGTAATCCCCGTCGGACATCCTGCCGAGAACCCCGAGCCCAAGAACAAATGGGATCCGGGGAAAATTCACTTCAACAGGTGGTAGCATAAGTTCCCGCGAAGCGGCGCCCTACCAGCGGTTCAGCGGCATTCCGAGGGTCATTTTGTGAACCTTGTCAGCGGCGGCGGTGAGGACGGCCTCGTAGTCGTCTCGCCCGTTTTCGGTCTTGCCCGTGAGAAGGTCAAGGTGACGGGCGGCATTGTCAAGAACGGTGTCGATAAGTTCCACCATCCACTCCATATCCTTCTCGACGAAGCCCCGGGAAGTGACGGCAGGAGTGCCGATGCGGAGGCCTGATGTTGAGAACGGAGTGCGCGAGTCGAACGGAACCATATTCTTGTTCACGGTGATGTCCGCCTTGCCCAGTTCCTTTTCCGCCATCTTGCCCGTAAGATCCGGGAATTTGGTACGCAGGTCAATGAGCATCAGATGATTGTCCGTGCCTCCGGAAACAATCTTGTAGCCGCGGCGGATGAAAGCGTCGCACATTGCGGAGGCATTGGAGAGCACCTGCTTCTGGTACTCGATGAATTCAGGCTGAAGGGCTTCAAAGAAAGCCACGGCCTTGGCCGCGATGCAGTGTTCGAGCGGACCGCCCTGAACTCCCGGGAAAACTGTGGAGTTGATGATCTGGGACATCTTCTTGATTTCGCCCTTGGCGGTCTTGAGTCCCCACGGGTTGTCGAAATCCTTTCCGATGAGTATGACTCCGCCGCGCGGTCCGCGAAGGGTCTTGTGTGTGGTGGATGTCACGATGTGGGCATATTTCACAGGGTTGCTGAGCAGTCCGGCGGCGATGATGCCGGCCGTATGCGCCATATCAATCATCAGAATGGCTCCCACCTTGTCTGCTATCTCCCTCATCCTCGCATAGTTCCACTCTCTGGAGTAGGCTGACGCGCCGCCGATTATGAGCTTCGGACGGGTTTCGAGAGCCTTCGCCTCCATCGCATCGTAGTCGATTTTTCCGTTCTGTTCGTCAAGACCGTAGGAAACGGCGTGATAGAGTATGCCGGACATATTCACCGGTGAGCCGTGGGTGAGATGGCCCCCGTGAGCGAGGTCGAGTCCCATAAAGGTGTCGCCCGGTTTGAGGCAGGCCATCATCACTGCCATATTCGCCTGTGCGCCGGAATGCGGCTGGACATTCGCGTATTCCGCACCGTAGATCTGGCACAGACGCTCTATCGCCAGAGTTTCGACCTTGTCGATAACGGCGCAACCCCCGTAGTATCTCGCATTGGGATAGCCCTCCGCATATTTGTTCGTACAGACTGAGCCGAGAGCTTCGAGCACCTGACGGCTGACATAATTTTCAGAGGCAATAAGTTCAAGGCCAGATGTCTGGCGCTCCTCCTCTTCGCGGAGAAGTTCAAAAATAGATATATCCTGTTTCATCCTCAGAGTTTTGAGAAGACAAATGTAGCAATTACTTTTTTATTTTGGCGGGCTTTCCTACCTTTGCGCACAGAAAAGTACAGGATTATGCAGGGCAAAGACCGGGGTTTTCTTGATGAAGGCCACACTCCCGACAGGGACCGCAAGCTTCTTAACATCGAACTGGGACGCGTTTCAGCAGAGGAGTACCGCAGGCTGCCGGATTCGGGTCTGGCGGTGGTGCTGGACAATGTCAGGAGCGCACACAATGTCGGCTCAGTTTTCAGAACCGCCGACGCGTTCAAAATCGACAGGATTTTCCTGTGCGGAATATGCCCGGTGCCTCCGTCTGCCGAAATCCACAAATCGGCGCTCGGGGCGGAGGAAAGCGTCTCGTGGGAATATGCCGAAGACACGGCGGATGTAATCCGTAGCCTCAGGAAAAGGGGATATACGATCGTCAGCGTCGAACAGACCGTAAACTCCGTGAAACTCGACAGGTTTCATCCCTATGATACTGAGAAAAATACGCCCATTCAAAAGGATATGGCCCGGGAAGAATGCATATCCCCGAAAAAATATGCCCTTGTGTTCGGGAATGAGGTGGACGGCGTGAGACAGGATGTCGTCGACGAATCGGATTTCGCGATTGAGATTCCGCAGTTCGGAACGAAGCATTCGCTGAACGTGTCGGTGTCGGCGGGGGTTGTCCTGTGGCATTTCAAACTTGAGAGGCTGAGGGCGGACTCCTCTTTACTAAAATAAAATTACTCAAGTTTCGCATGCGAAACATAAAATTTCAGAAAAATGACATTACAGGAAGCGGAAGTTCATCTGGAAAGGCGGGAAGTAAAGCCTACGGCAAACAGGATTCTTGTGCTCAGGGCGCTCGCCGACGCATCACGGCCGGTCAGTCTTTCAGACCTTGAGGCGCAGATTGCATCGATGGACAAGTCGAGCGTGTTCAGGACGCTGACCCTGTTTCTGGAGAAGGACATCGTGCATTCGTTCGAGGACGGACGCGGGGTGGTGAACTACGAGCTCTGCCCGGAGGAGGAACACTGCGACCATCACGACGCGCATATACATTTTTACTGCGAAAGCTGCCACAGGTCCTATTGTCTGGAAAATATCGGGCCGGAGATGGTGCATGTGCCGGAGGGGTTCAAGGCTCTCGCCTATTCTTTTGTAATTAAGGGCATCTGCCCGGAATGCAGACGGCTGTCTTAAAAGGCGAATTGCTGCGTTACTCTCCTAACGAAAATCCTCACAACCGGAAGGTTGCTGCGGTTTTCGTATCGTCGAGAGCCTTGCACTTCATCCTTTTAAGCCAGCCTCCAATCAGGATTTTAGAGAAAACTTTCAAGAGGATCTGCAACTGCAACCCAATTGCACCGGGGAAGACATATCTTTGCGCCGTAACGTTTAAGGCACAAGACTATGGACAAGAAGAAACTTTGGCGGATAATTGCGGCGGCGGCGCTGCTCGCAGGGGCGTTTGCAGTGGAGAAGACGGCGGAACTGCCGGTGTGGCAGCTGCTGCTCATTTATCTCATACCTTACCTTCTGATCGGCTATGACGTGATCGCCGAGGCCGTGGAGGGACTTTTCCACGGAGAACCGTTCAACGAAGACTTTCTTATGTGCGTCGCCACCGTCGGGGCGCTCTGCATCGGATTTCTTCCGGGTGCGGAGACCCAGTTCCCGGAGGCGGTGTTCGTGATGCTGTTTTTCCAGGTGGGCGAACTCTTCGAAGACTACGCGGAGGGACGCAGCCGGGAGTCTATCTCCCAGCTTATGGACATACGCCCTGACACGGCGAATGTGGAACGGGACGGAGAAGTCAGAGCTGTCGCTCCGGACACCGTGGAGGTGGGAGAAACCATAATCGTGAAGCCTGGTGAGAAAATTCCGCTCGACGGGACCGTTCTCGAAGGAATGTCGAGCCTCAACACCGTGGCGCTCACCGGGGAGAGCCTCCCGAGGGACGTGGTTCCGGGAGACGGGGTGATTTCGGGTTGCGTCAACATCTCGGGACTGCTGAAAGTGAAGGTCGGCAAGACTTTCGGAGAGTCCACCGCGTCGAAAATCATAGACCTCGTGGAGAATGCCGGCGAAAACAAGTCCAGGAGCGAGACCTTCATCGCGAAGTTCGCGAAAATATACACCCCGATCGTGGTGGCGCTCGCCTTTGTCCTTGCATTCCTCCCGCCGCTCATTTCAGGGGACTTTTCGGGCTATTTCCCCATCTGGCTCCAGCGTGCGCTGACCTTCCTTGTGGTCTCCTGCCCGTGCGCCCTTGTCATTTCTGTTCCGCTCACCTTCTTCGGAGGCATCGGCGGCGCATCGAAAAACGGCATACTCATAAAGGGGGCGAACTATATGGACACGCTCTCCCGCCTCGGCACCGTCGTCTTCGACAAGACCGGGACCCTCACCAAGGGACAGTTCGAGGTGAATGCGGTGCATCCCGACAAACTCGACGAGACGGGACTTCTGCACCTCGCCGCGCACGTCGAGCGCTATTCGACCCACCCGATTGCCGTTTCTCTCCGGAATGCCTATCCGAACGAGCAGGACGGCTGCACCGTGGAGGATGTGGAGGAGATTTCCGGACACGGAATCCGCGCGAAGGTGAACGGAGACACGGTCTGCGTGGGAAATGCAAAAATGATGGACTCCGTCGGCGCGGAATGGCATCCCTGCCATAAGGTGGGGACAATCATCCACGTGGCTGTGAACGGGGTCTATGCCGGGCACATCGTAATTTCGGACAATGTGAAGGAAGATTCCGCCGGCGCGATTGCAGATCTGAAGTCGCTCGGCGTGGGCAGGACGGTGATGCTCACGGGAGACCGCGAGGAAGTCGGAAAGGATGTCGCAACGCAGCTCGGTCTTGACGAATATCACGCCGGGCTCCTGCCTGCGGACAAGGTCGAAGCCGTCGGAAAACTCATCGCAGAAAAACCGGCAGGCACAACGCTGGCGTTCGTGGGGGACGGCATCAACGACGCTCCCGTGCTTGCGCGCGCGGATGTCGGAATCGCTATGGGCGGACTCGGCTCCGATGCGGCAATCGAAGCTGCGGATGTGGTTCTTATGGATGACAGGCCGTCGAAGGTCGCCGCCGCCGTCCGCATAGCCCGTCACACCCTGAAAATAGCCAACGAGAATGTCTGGTTCGCGATTTCCGTCAAGGTCGCAGTTCTCGTTCTCGCCGGATTCGGCCTCGCGACAATGTGGATGGCGGTTTTCGCCGACGTGGGAGTGACAGTCCTCGCCGTCCTCAACGCGATGCGCACTCTTCAAAAGAGATAGCGAAACCGCTGATTTACGGACATTTTAAAGATCGCCGGGGAGTCTTAATGACTGCCCAGATCCGAGATTTCGACGATGTGGTTGAGGATGGCATAGACCGTGAGGCCGGCGATGGAGTTGATGCCGGTTTTGCGGGCTATGTTCTTGCGGTGGGTGACGACGGTGTTGATGGAGATGAAGAGGTCGTCGGCAATTTCCTTGTTGGTCTTTCCGTGGGCCACCGCCGCAAGGATTTCCTTTTCGCGGCTGGAAAGCACTTCGGTATCGTCTTCGCCATCCTGAGGGGCCTCACCGTCCAGCAGGCTTGAGACAAGAGGGTTGAACAGCTTCTCCTCAACCCTCATATGGTTGCGCATATCCGCCTCCATAGCGAGGAGATGGTTCAGCATAATGTAGCGCGAAGCGTTCTCCCCGTTGTCCGGAAGGTACTTTATCACAATGTTTTTCAAGTCATCCAGCTTTTCGAGGAACTGGGTGTGGCTTTCCTCCGATTCAGACTCGTAGTTCCCGTTCCCGATGCTGTTGAACACCCGTTCTTCGTGCTCGAAGTGAGCGTTCAGCTTCTCCACAAGTTCGTCGAAAAACTTGTTCAGGGCATCGGCGAACGAAGTTCCGACATCTCCGAGCATCGTGTGTATGAGTCCGTGGAGATGAGGCACTGAAATCTCGGAATAATACAGATGCGATGCGCGGATGTAGTCCGCGAGAAGTACGACATCGCTCCTCCCCAAACCCGAAAGATCCGGGGCGTATTCAGGATTTGCGAAAACATTTGATATTTCGACGAATAAACCGGCTGGAAACGACTGTTTTCTGCACACTTCGGCAATCGTCGCATCCCCGAATCCGAGCCGGAAATGCAGCCGTTCGAGAACCGAGAGCATCCTGTTGTCCGAAAGGATGTCCGACATTTTCATATACCCGGAGTATGGATTTTTTTCTGTCATATTTTATGGTTTTATTGGAAGCTGTTTTATGTTTTCGAAAGCTGTTTTTACGATTTATAATCGTGCTTTACTGGAAGGTCTTTACGGGAAACCGACTTGAAAATCATACGACCCCGAGCGTCGCGATGCTGATCCGTACTGACGGACCGAAGAACTCGTGCAGCGGCAGCCAGCAGTTGTAGAGCGTCGAACCGGTGGTGAACACATCGTCAACAAGAAGGATATGCCTGAACGGTGCGGATTTCCGTTTCCCCGAGAATATGCGGAACTTTCTTCCTATCACGAAAGCTCCGCGGACATTGCGTGCCTTCTCTTCGATTCCGAGTTTCGTCTGGGAGGACGTGCGACGCCGGCGCGCCAGAATGTCCGTCCTCAGCCGTGCGCCAAGCGCCTTCGCAACCTCCGAGGCGATGACCTCCGCCTGATTGTATCCCCGCCGCAGCCGTCTGGTCCAGTGGAGAGGGACCGGTACCACAGTGTCGACATCGGAAAACCACTCCGCCCGCGAGGCTCTCTCTCCGAGCATCGCCGCGAAAAAACGACCCTCACGGATGTCGCGGGAATATTTCAGACGGTATGTTATATTCCTGTATCCTCCTGTGGATCTGACGGTTTCACAGGTTCCGGCATTTCCGGTGTCACCTTCCGTATCCCCGGGCACACCGTTTCGCACGAAATTGAAGAGTGCGACGGCATCGGCATATTTTGAATAACAGTCCGCCGGGGCTGCGACATCAGGTTCATCAATCGGGACGGCGACATCGGGTTCACCAGTCAGTGCTGAAGCCCCGGACTCGGCAACCGGAGCGGAAGCCTCGTGTTCCGCAATCAGCGCATTGAACTTCTCCGCCATCGGGTTGCGCCGGACTGTCCAGTGGAGAGTCAGCGGCATATCCACAAGGCAGTTCAGGCAAATGCACCGCTCGTTGCGTCCCAGCTCTCCGCCGCAGACGCAGCACAGTCTCGGCAGGAACAAGTCCGCCAGGGCCGTCAGCACATTTCCCATTCCCGTTTTCACTTTTCAGAAGCCGTTTCTTAATGATGGGGATGACCAAAAAGTCACCCTCTCTTTTGTGCGGTTACCCCGTCAGCAGTGCATTCCGCCGCAGACATCAATCACCTGCCCGTTCACATAAGAAGACAGGTCGCTCGCCAGGAACAGCGCCACTTTTGCCACTTCCTCGGGTGTGCCGCCGCGGCGCAGCGGAATGGTCTTTTCCCACGCCTTGCGCACATCCTCCGGCATCGCCGCCGTCATATCCGAGATGATGAAGCCCGGAGCGATGCAGTTAGCCCTGATTCCCCTCGGACCCATTTCCTTTGCGATTGACTTTGCAAGCCCTATCATTCCGGCCTTCGATGCGGAGTAGTTGCACTGCCCGGCATTCCCGGCCTCGCCCACCACTGACGCCATATTTATGATGCTTCCGCAGCGCCGTGACATCATCACGGGAGTGCAGGAGTGGATGTAGTTGAAAGCTGACTTGAGGTTCACCGTCAGCACCGCATCCCATTGAGCCTCAGACATTCGAAGCATCAGCCCGTCTTTGGTGATGCCGGCGTTGTTCACAAGAATGTCGATGTGCCCGAAATCCTCGCACACCTGTTTCACGACCTCGTGAGCCTGAGCAAAATCGGCGGCATTCGAGGCATAAGCCTTCACCTTTACACCGAATGCCTCAAGCTCGGCGACCGTCCGCTCCACCACATCGTTGATTTCAAGGTCGGTGAAGGCGATGTCCGCGCCCTCTTCGGCAAATTTCAGCGCCACCGCCTTTCCTATTCCTTTCGCCGCGCCGGTAATCAGCGCGACTTTTTTGTCCAACAGTGCCATATTATCGTGTTTAAGTTCAGTTCTTGCAAATCCGGCTGCATCGACCCGCTAATTTAGAACCTCTTTCCCGTTTTTACAAATATTTTACTACCTTTGCAATTCCGCAGAGCGCAGAAAATGGTGCGAAAATCCCCTTCTGAACTCTGCCGGAACCGGCTTTGGTGGTGGAATAGGTAGACACGCGGGACTTAAAATCCCGTGGGCAGAAATGTCCGTACGGGTTCGATTCCCGTCCGAAGCACATCTTTTGATTCACACGCGCCTGACATATGGGCACATCTTTTGTTTCCCCGCCATACAGGATTCAACAATCCCCCGAATTTCAGAAGATAGAGAAATCATCTCAAAACGACTTCTGAACGGGAAAAAAGAAATCATTTAATATTTATGGAACCCCGTTCTTATGACTTCACAGTTTTGCCGCAGTGGATCGATTTCACCGGCAAATGCCGATTCTCCACGATAGTAAGCAATATTCTCGACGTGGCGGGAATGGATGCCCGGCGCAACGGCTTCGGGATTGATGTGCTCGCCCCCCGCAATATGGGCTGGGTGCTTTCGCGCCTTTGCGTGGAACTCGACAGCCGCCCTCTGGAACACGATGCCTACACCGTTGTGACCTGGGTCAAGGGCTACACTCCGCTGCTTTCGACTCGATGCTTCCAGTTTCTGGACGCGGAGGGCAAGTGCTTCGGCAGGGCGGTCTCCGTCTGGTGCCTCCTCGACTACACAGAAAGACACCCCGTGCCGATGTCGACAATTATGGACATTGCCTCCAAATCCGTCACCCCGAAGGACGAGCCCTGTCCAGCCCCGAGAAAAATCCGCCCGTTCGACGCTCCGGTGTCCAACACCCACAAAGTCAAATATATGGACATAGACTTCAACCGGCATATGAACACCCTTCGCTACATAGACCTCGTTGTGGACGAACTGCCGCTCGACGTTTCCTCCTCCGATGAGCCTATGAGGGTCGATGTCCATTTCGTGAAAGAGTCAGTTTGCGGCGACGTCCTGAACGTCTATTGCACCAGGGACGGGCAGCCTGCGGAGAAGGGGGAAACATATCACACCGCCATCCGCAAAGAGGACGGCACCCTTGTGATTTTGGCCGACTTTTTTCATTCAACCTCTTCCCCCTCAGCGCAATAAAGAGGCTGACTTTCGGTCACCCGCCGCTCGGCGACAATTGAAAAATACGCTATATTTGCGGATTGGGACGTTTTGAAATTTTGTGATTCGGAAACGTTTATATCATGAAAAGGTATCACATCGCAATGCTTCTGATTCTCACCGCGTGCAGCGGAAATCAGATCACGATTACTCAGGAGCCGGTTCCGGACTCACAGGGTTCGGCATCGGGGGACATTGAGGGCGACAGCGGAATCACCGCCGTTGACGGGACTGTGGAAATAACATTCTCGGAAAACGGAGCGAAGATCAGCGGGTGGTCCTCCGAATACGGAACATCGGAAATCGAGGGAAACGACGTCACACTCACCAACACCTCTGAGCAGTGTCTGACCTACAGGCTCAGCGGGACGGCATCTGACGGATTTTTCAAACTCTACAGCTCTGTCAAGCAGACAATCAGCCTGGACGGGGTGAACCTCACCAACCCGGGAGGAGCCGCAATCAACAACCAGAGCCACAAATACACCGCAGTCACCGTCAACGGGGCCAACTTCCTGGCGGACGGTGCGGTGAACTCGTCGGGCGACTATCCTGACGAAACGGATGAAGAGGATATGAAAGCCGCATTCTTCAGCGAAGGACAGCTCATCTTCAGCGGCGACGGAAGCCTCACCGTGACAGCCTCGGGCAAGTCCGGAATCACCACCGACGACTATATCCGCATCACCGGAAATCCTGTAATCACCGTATCGTCCACTGGCAAACACGGAATCCGCGGCAAGGATGAAGTGCTGATCGAGGGCGGCACAATTGACATCACAGTGAGCGGTACCGGAGCCAAAGGCATCAACTGCGACGGCAACGGAAGTTTCACCGGCGGAAAAGTGACGGTCACCGCCACCGGGGCGAATTCCGGAAGCAGCGGAGGCTGGGGATCCGGCTGGGGAGGCTCCTCAAGCAGCTCTGACACCAAGGCGGCAAAGGGGATAAAATTTGACGGGAACATCGTCTTCTCGGGCGCGGACGTAACCGCAAAAGCCAGTTCCCACGAAGCCATCGAGGCGAAAGGGACAATCGTCATCTCCGGTGGCAACGTGAGCGCGACATCGAGCGATGACGCAATCAATTCCGGTTCCGATATGACCATAACCGGAGGCAATGTCTATGCGTACTCGTCAGGCAACGACGGACTTGACGCGAACGGGAATATGTATGTCAAGGGAGGCTATGTCTATGCGGTCGGCAGCGGCAGCCCGGAAGTCGCTCTGGACGCGAACACCGAGCAGAACTATAAACTTTACATCAGCGGCGGCTCTCTCGCGGCGTTCGGAGGAATTGAATCCGGAGCGAGCATCACCCAGCCGGTGATTACGGTCAGCAGCTGGACGGCGAATGCCGAATACTCCCTCTACAGCGGGGACACGCTTTTGCTGAAATTCACATCTCCGTCCAACAGCAGGGTCGGCAGCATGGTTCTCTCCCATCCGAGCCTTGTCAGCGGAAGCAGTTACACTCTGAAATGCGGCTCGTCCAGCACAAGCGTCACGGCTTCGCTCAATTCTTCGTCCCAGGGAGGAGGTAACCAGGGAGGAAATCCTGGCGGAGGCCACGGCGGCGGTCCGGGCGGCAGATGGTGACAATCCCGGAGGCAAATGGTTTACAATCTGAATGATTGATATATATGAAAACAAAAATTTTACTCGCGGCATTAGTCATTTCGGCATTCGGATTCTTCCCGCTGGCGGCGCAGGAAAAGTCTGACGGCACGGCGGCGAAAACGGCGCAGGCGGCAAAAACGGCGAAGGAGAAGGATGACAAACCGTCGAAAAGCAATATGACCGTCAGGGAATGGAAGGTCGATGCGGCGACGAACCAGAAAATGCTCGACCACGTGACCGTTTTCAACGAGAACGGTAGAAAGGTGGAGGAAATCGAATACGACAGCAACGGACAGAAATGGCGCAAGAGATACGAGCACGGCGCAAACGGGAAAGTGGCTGTGGAATATGTATATAACCACGCCAACAAACTCGACAATTACAGAAAATTCGAGTTCGACGAATTCGGGCGGAAGAAAACGGAATATATCTATGACGCCAAGGGAAAACTCAAGAGATACAAGGTGTATGAATATATCCCCGGCGGAAACGAGTGACAGTCCTGATGCGCTGAACACGCTGCTGGGGAGCTTCGTTCCGATAACGCTTGAGGAGATGGACTCCATCCGCCTGATGAACAGGATTGACCGGAAATACCTGACTGACGGGAGTGTTCTCGGCGATGTGCTCAAAGATGCTCTTGCGGAAGGATACCGGATCTTCACACAGGACGGCGTTCGGCTGCACAGGTACGACAGTCTCTACTTCGACACCCCTTCGCTCAGGATGTTCA
>CAVEHG010000035.1:0-11490 GCA_963615405.1 bacterium
TGATTATTGTCCGTACCCTGAATCTCCGCCTTGGAGCAGGATACCGCGGCGATTGAGAGCGCCGTCAATATTAGTCTGTATGCTTTCATTTTGATGTGTGTTTATTCATTATGATTTTACCCCATCTATGGTCTGTCCCGGCGCTGCCGGATAGTCCTTTTCGTCGCGCGTAGTAAATACGGTCTGCTCGTAGCTGTGTCCGTACGGGTCGTGCGCCACCACCTTGACTGAAGCGGCCGCAGGATTCTGAAGTTTGTGGTAATACATATGCTGCGGCTTGCGGGAGTAGCTGTAGGTATTGCGCCCGAGCACCATATAGAAGTACCAGCAGGACCACGCGTCGTACATCTGCTTCTGCGTGAGGCCGTCCGCGACCTTGACTCCGTCTTCCCAGACCTCGAAACTCCACTCCGGGGTGGCGTTCCAGATGTTAGCGACTATGCAGCCGTCCGCAGCATCGAACTTGTAGGTTCTCGCTGCATCGCTCTGCACCGCATAGCTGAATGCGGGAAAGTCCTCAGGGCGATAGAGACGAATCTGAAAATCCTCAGGGCAGCCTGTTCCCTTGTAAATATGGCTGGTGACGCGGCCGTTCTTGATCTCGTAGGAGGCGTAGCCCATCGGTTCTCCCCCACCGCAGACGGTGGCCGCCCAGTCCACTCCGTTTGCCGTGCCAACGTCATCCATATGGATGGTCTTGCCGCCCACGCTCTCGATGGCGTAATGGATGTAATGGCTGTGCCCCGCGATGATTCTCGCCTCGCTGAATGTGGCGAGCAGTTCGTAGAGCTCGACGGCGCCGCCGTATTCAAGTCCGGCGTGCATGAATACAATCACGCTCTTGTCCTTTGAAACGGAGGCGAGGTCAGTTCTTGCCCATTCCATAACCCTTTCGCAGAGTTCCTCGGTGCAGGAGGTTTCGCTCTTGCCCTGATGGACTATGTTGTCCAGCACGAGGATGTGCACGGTTCCGCGGTCGAACGAGTAGTTTACCGGCCCCATCGCAGACTCATATTTCCTCTGCGCCCTCAGATCCGGCAGAGGATCGGAGGAGAGGAATTCGTGGTCGTGGTTGCCTATCACCTGGAAGCACGGCACGCTCAGGTTCTTCTCGGAGAGCATTTCCGTAACCTCCGGGTAGAGATTCCATTCGTTGTGGACAAGGTCTCCCAGAGCCACGGCGTAGGTCGGCATATCACCGGCCTTCCCTTTCACATATTCCCGGATGTCCGGTGCGGTCTCGGCGTTGAAGCGGGCGATACCATTGTTGGAGGCCCTTACCTGCGGGTCGCCGATGGCAAGCAGGCGGAACTCCTTCTCGGCCGCAGCCTTCTCGAGGGTGAAGTCATAGACCGTCCGTCCGGTCTTCAGCCTGCTGTAGAAACAAGGCAGGCCGTTGTCGCCTGTCCTGACGGCAGCATCGGCGGGGATACTGTAATACACCCACTGGGCATATACGTTTCTCTTCCCGATGGAGTATTTTCCGTCCGCGTCTGTCCTGACGATGGAGAAACCGTCGCTGACCTGAATGCCCGCGGCCGGAGATCCGTCCGACCAGACGATGCGTCCCGTCACAGGGTCCTCTATTCCGCCGAGGTCAAGCATCCCGGTATCCTTCCCACAGGAGAGAGTCACCGGAAGTATTGACAACAGCAATAATGCAATCCGTCTCATATGCTGAAATTATAATCTTCTTCTTTGAAGTCATCAATTCGGCTGCTGTCCAGCAAGCTGTTGGCGATTCGGTGTTCAAGCTCAACCGCCACACAGGCTACGTCCGGCTGCTCATAAACTTTGGTTTTCTTCTCTTTTTTCATATATTATGAGTGTTAAATGTTACTAAGAAAGCATTAATATCCAGGGTTCTGGTCCGAAGGGGTCATCGCTCCGTTGGCATCGAGTTCTGACTTCGGAATCGGCCAGAGTTCATCCTTCCCTACCTTGAACACATAGGTGCCGAATTTGCGGAGGTTGCTCTTGGATCCGTCCCAGGTCGTACCGTCGTAGCTGACGATGCAGTCCCCGTCTATCGTCGGTTTCGCGTTGGAGATGAAATTCCTCGGAGCCGCAGCAGAGGACTGTCCCGGAGCCATCATATCCCGGTTCATCGCTTTCTCGGCAATGCCCCAGCGGCGCAGGTCGTACCAGCGGAAGCCCTCGTTGCACAGCTCGACCATCCTCTCGTAGCGGAGGGCGGTGCGCAGCCCGCTCTGTGAGGTGGCGCTCACATCAGGCATCCCCGCACGGCGGCGTATGCGGCTGATGTATTCTCTCGCGATGTCCAGATCCTCCCCGAGTTCAATCTTCGCCTCGGCGGCAATGAGGTAGAGTTCGCTCAGGCGGAAGATTCCGTTGTTGATGGCGTCCTTTGTCTGTTCGCGCGAGCCTCCGGTGATCGCCCCGTAGAACGCCTGGTCATAACCCTTTCTCCAGAGGTATCCTCCCGGACCCATAGCGCCGTTAGGCCCGTATTCGCTTTTGTTGCCGACCACGTTGGAGTTGGCGATTGAGGTTCCGGACACATAGTCCATCACCTTTTCCTTTGTGATGTCAAGGGAATACTCGACTCCCATAGTCCTCGAATCGTCCCTTACGCAGAAGAGGTCGAGCCTCGGGTCGCGGTTCTTCCACGGATTCTTCCAGTCGTAGAGCGGAGATTCGGTGACCGGAAGGCCGTCGGTGCATTGGACAGCGTCGATAAATGCCTGTGACGGCCCCATCCACGAGGCTCCGTTGAGGGTTCGAGGGGCTGTGTAATATATATTGATGGTTAGAAGGTCAGTTGTGAGCTCGTTGTATTGGTGGGACCATATCCACTCGTCGTCATTTTGTCCCGCATAAGAGAACAGGCTGCAGTTGGGCTCTCCGTCAGCGGCAGTGGCGTAGCGGGTGAGGTCGTACTCCGCGAGTGTGTGCCCGTTTGCCTCGGCAAGGGCGATCGCCTTGTCTGCATATTCGGCGGCTTTTGCCCAGTAGCCGTTTTCGGCTGTGGCGTGGTTGAGATATATCCTCGCCTTGAGCATATAGGCGGCTGTCCGGCTGAAGCGTGCAGTTCCCTCGGAGTCGGTTCTGCGCTCCGGAAGCGCATCCAGCAGCGAATCGTCGAGTTCGGAGAGGATCTGCGCGACTATCTTCTCCCTGTCCGTTCTCGGGTAGGACATATCCTTGAGCGAAAGTCCGTGGTCGATGTAGGGCACGCCGCCGTAGTACTGGACGAGCTGGTCGTAGCAGAATGCGCGTATGCACAGCAGCTCCGCCTTGAGCTCATTCAGCGTTTCCTCCCGGACTTTGCCTGAAAGATTGTCGAGCCCGTCAAGTACGAAGTTCGCGCGGCCGATGGCGATGTAGGAGCGTTTGTAGAACTGCACTATCCAGGAGTTCTCGGTGGAAATTGTCGAGGTGGTCAGCTGCCTGCGGGCTGAACTGGAGATTCTCCCTGTTCCGATGTCCGTGATGCAGTCTATTGTCCTCCACCAGCCTGCGGTGAGGTGGCCGTAATTGGTGGCCACAGCCCGGTAGGCGGCGTATGTCCCGGCGAGGGCTTCTTCCTCCGAGGATGGGAATCCGATGGTTGAAGGCCCGTTGAGCGGAGACTTGTCCAGGCTGCATCCCAGGAGGGACACGAATGCAAGCAGAACTGTTATTGTCTTTTTCATAATGACTTAGAATTTGAATTCAACGCCGAAGGTGTAGGTCTTGACCTGCGGATAGTTGTCCGCGACAGCTCCGAGCGAGACTCCGTTGGATCCGTTGGGGTCGTAGCCCACTTCGGGGTCATAGCCCTGATAGAAGTTGGTAAATGTCAGCAGGTTCTCAGCTGTGGCGAAGACGGTGACGCCCTTGACGACATTTCCCAGCCACTTCTGCGGAAGCGCCCAGCTCAGGCTGACGTTCTTCAGTCGGAGGTAGGCCGCGCTCCGCATCCAGAACGAGGAGATCTTGCGGTTGTGCTCGCTCTTGTAGGACATCCGCGGATAGAAGCCGTCGGGTGTGCCGGCGGTCCAGCGGTCGATGTGCTCTTTGCGGAAGGTGCCGCCGTTGATGCAAGGCTGCACATAGTAGGAGCTCAGATAGGAGTCGACCTTGCCCACGCCCTGCAGGAACGCGCTGAAGTTGAGCCCTTTCCAGCCGAAGGACAGAGTCGCTCCGTATGTGTAGCGAGGGATGGCGCTACCGATTATCGTCTTGTCGGCATCGGTCACGACCCCGTCGCCGTCCGTGTCCGCGTAGATGAGGTCGCCAGGCTGGATGTCCGTGCCGTATTGCCTCAGGTTCATATTCACCCAGTCGGCCTGCGCCTGAGTACGCGCCATTCCTATGCACTTCAGTCCGTAGAGGGAGTTGACCGAAGAGCCCTCCTGATTACGGATTATTCCTCCGCTGTGGCTCTCGTACTGCCCGTTCATATCGGTGATGGTGTTGACCACATCTGATATGTTGACATCAATTCCGAAGCGGAAGTCGCCCACGGAGTCGTGGTAGCCGGCGGCAAGTTCCCAGCCGACATTGCGCACCTCGCCGGCGTTTTGATAAGGCGCCGACAGACCGGTGGAAAGAGGGATATTGAGCGTCATAAGGATACCGTGGGTATTTTTAACATAGAAGTCGGCGGTGAGGCTGAGCTTGTTCCACAGCGAAGCGTCGAGACCGATGTCATACATTTCCGAAGTCTCCCAGGTGATATCCTCATTGGCGAGGGAGTTGCGGTAGGCAATCGGGACGAGCACATCGCTCACGGAATACACATCCATCGCCAGCTGCTCGGTGAACGGATAGTTGGAAGAACTGATGTTCTGGTTGCCGAGCTGACCGTATGAGCCGCGGATCTTGAGTTCGGTGAGAGTGTTGCTGACGCTGCTCATCCATTCCTCGGAAGTGATTCTCCACCCGAGAGATACGGACGGAAAGATGCCCCAGCGGTGTCCCTTGGCAAAGCGTGACGAGCCGTCAAACCGAATGTTGCCTTCGACGAGGTAGCGGTCCCGGTAGTTGTAGTTGAGCCGTCCGAAGTAGGACTGGAGCACCCATTCGCTGCGTGTGCCTGCGTTGCTCATCGTCTCGTCTTCCGCCCCCACGTTGAGCACGGGATAATCCGGGTACGGGAGGCTCTGGCGGGATGCGGAATAGTATCTCTGTCCCATCGTCTCGCGGGACGCTCCGAGGAGGAGCTTGACGTCGTGCCTGTCGGCGAACTTTTTCTGGAGCGTTGCCGTTCCCTGATATGTCATATAGAAGTTCTGGGTCTGCGATTCGGTGAGTTCATTATAGAGCCGGCTGGTCACCAGGGATTCAGTCCCGTAAGCGTCGGCGGCATAATGGATTACATCATCGAAGAGGTGGGTGTGCGAGACGACTAACCTCGGGGCGATTTTGCCTTCCAGAGTGAGCCACTTCCACGGAGACCAGTTCACGCTGACAGCCGCATTGAGCCGCAGGTTGTCCACGCGTTTCTGCCCTCCCTCCCCGTCGGTGACAGGAAGAATGTTGGTCGATCCGCCGGTCATCGGGGCGTAGTCGCCGCTGGACCACTGTGTGAGGATGAGCGGGTCGCGCGTATTCATCATATTGAAAAGGCTGGATGCGAGCGGAACGGCCTTGCGCCGTCCGAAGTTGCCCGCGATGTCGAACTTCACCGAGAGATTGTCCCGCACATCGACGGTCATATTGTCGCGATAGACGAAGCGGCTGTAGGACTGGCGTCTGATGATACCGTCCTGACTGAGGTAGCCGAAGGACGCGCTGTTGCGTATCCTGCCGGAAGCGGCGTTGAACGAGAGCGAGTGGTTATGGGTGAATCCAGAGCCGTTGAGCACCTTGCGCTGCCAGTCTGTAATCGGATACGAATCCGGGTCTATGCGGTGGTTCGCCATATACCTTTCGATATACTCCTCGGAATACAGAGGCGTGTCGCCGTCATTGAGCGAAGCCTCACGGCTCAGCCGCATATAGTCCTCGGCTCCAACGAGCTGCGGAAGATCGGTGGGCGAAGACCAGCCGGCGTAACCCCTGTAGGTGAGAGAGAAACGGTCTTTCGGAGCACGTTTGGTCGTGATGAGAATGACGCCGTTGGCGGCACGGGAACCGTAGATGGAGGAAGACGCGGCATCCTTGAGAACGGAAATCTTGTCAATCTGAGAAGGATCCACATCATCGATGCTGCCCTGCACTCCGTCGATCAGAACCAAAGGCGATGCGCTCGACCCTCCGAATGTGCCTATTCCTCTGATTCTCACCGTACTGCCGGATGCGCCAGGGTTGCCGGACTGGCTCGTCACCGTCACTCCGGCAGCAAGTCCCTGAAGGGCACTGGCTACATTGGCGACCGGACGGGTTTCAATCATATCCACAGGCAGCGAAGATACGGCACCGGTGAGATTGACTTTCTTCTGTACGTCGTAACCTACAACAACCACTTCGTCGAGAAATGTCGTATCCATCTCAAGGATAAAATCTATTACAACAGAACTGCCGGCCGTCCTGCGCGCATCAGCATACCCGAGGCAGGAGGCCACAAGGGTTTGGTCATCGGATGCCTTGAGCGACCACTTGCCATCCACATCCGTCATCGTACCGAATGTGGTACCTTCAATCATCACTGACGCTCCCGGAACGGGGACACCGTCTCCGTCCTTGACCGTACCGGAACGCAGGGTCTGCGCATTGGCGAGAGATGCGGCAAGAAAACCTGCCAAAAACATTAAAATGATCTTTTTCATAGAAGTACTCTCTTACTTGCTGATTTTCAAGTCAAACACGAAGCATCTCGAGGCTCCGGCGTTGTCCCTCCTTTCATTTGCCCCCGCGGAGCTGTCCACGATGACTGAAGTCTCCGGACCCGCCCCGCCTATGCGGAACTTGAAATGTGAGACAGGCTTGTCGAGAGTGCCGTTGCTCTTGGACGGCGGGCACACGTCGGCTTCGTAGCCGAACTGATATTCGTTCCCTGAAACATCAAGCGTCTTGCTGTCCTTGCCGTCAACCGTCACCTCTCCTGAGAGGAAAGTTCCCTTGCCTCCGATTCGTATGGCAATCTTATTTTTGGAAGAGGTGGAGAAACGTGCGATGTCAATCTCCAGCGTAACATCGGAGGTGCCTTCGAGTGCGGAGAGCGACGGAGTTTCAAGCACGCCGAAGGTGTCAGTGCCGCTGACGGAGAGTTGGATGGCACCCACTTTCTCGCCGCAGTTGAGAATCTTCCACCCGCTCATGTCACGGTTGCGTATGTAGGCTTCCGAGGCGAGCACTTTGCCGGTCTTCTGCGTCGGATAGTCGTACCAGGTTTTCTGGTAGCCGACTTCATTTTTGTTGGCTCCCTGCGCGTTGGTCATATTCCAGGCCTGCATCTCTCCGGGCTCGGTGCCGTCTGCCACATCCGGGGTCAGGGCGACCGCGCAGCCGTTGGCCGGCTTCATATAGTCTCCCGAGTAGGCGAAGAGGTCGAAGGATTCGTGAAGAATCACGTTCTCCGGTTCCGGTATGCGGAAATAGTAGCGCGGAATGCCGTCCTCACCGCTCAGGTCGATGCGGACGAGAAGCTTTCCCGCCGCTCCGGTCGCGCACCAGAACCTGCTGCCTCCTTCGGAAATCTTCAGCATCCTTCCGACTGCTTTGGAGACGGAGTAGCTGAGCGGACGTGTGCCCGTCTGTTCGGCATTCAGCCCAACCGCAGGGTAGGCTATGCCTTCCTTGCCGGTGAAACTGCCCACGCCGCCGTTGCCGGAATACGGCATAAAACCGTACTGCTCCCCGTTAACCGTGACGGTGAATTCTCCGGACGCCGGAGCGTCAACCACGGCTTCGAATACCGTTTCTTCCATATCCGCGGCCGGGAGTTCAACAGGAGTCGCAAAGTCCACCGACACGAGGGTCATCTCTCCGGCTGCAACCAGCATCGCGACATCGCCCGGATTGCCGTCCATATCGTACGGAAGGGCAGCGACCACGACTTTCCTGTTTTCAGAAGACAGAGTGAGTTCAACGGTCTCTGTGGCAGTCCGGACATCTGCCGCGTCGCTGAGAAGGAGCTCGCGGATCTCATCAGCGCCCGCCTTGATGTGGACATCGTCAAAGATGTACCTGAAGCTTGCGGCGGACTTGTCCGGAACGATGGATGCGGCGAAGGCATATCCGTCGTCAGCGGTGCGCCCCGTGTATTGCGCTGAGAGCGCAACTGACATCGTGACGGTCTCGAATGTGGTGAAAACCGGAGCGGTGATTACTTTGCCCCGCGCATCGAGACCCACGGCCCCGACGAAGTAGCGGCTTCTGGATGAAAGACCCCTGAAGAGTTGTCCTTCGAGCGCGGATTCCCTGCCGCTTGCGGAGATGAAGTCCCATTTCTCAATAGCGTCCATCGAAAGATAACCGGCCGCGTCTCCCTCCCATTTCTGCGGAGGGGTGATCAGGCACGAGACGACATCATCCTGGCGGCATTCCACTGAAACCCTTGCCGACGACGAGAGTATCTCGCTGACGTTAAGCTTGATGGCCGCTCTGACATCCGTGTCGGAGGAGACGTCTGAATCCCTCCGGCACGCGCACAGAAGCAGGACGGCGCTCAGAAGCAGAATTGATTTTTTCATTGTTGTTTCTTTTTTTCCGGGTTCGGAGACAGGTTGAACATTTTTTTGTGTCAGCATTCTTCACTGCGTTCGGCAGTGGTATCTATAAGCGTATATACTTGGGTGTAAGGGCGGTTCGGGTTGCCCGTCCCGCGGTTCATCAGCTCTTTGAGGCGGTCGAAGCGCTCCGGGTATATGCCTGACGGATCAATACCCTCGCCGACACAGACGGAGCAGGCCATTCCCACCACTTCGCCCATCATCGCGCAGGTGCGCATCACCCTCGTTGTCCCGAGCGCCACGTGGCTCACCGAGATGTCCCGTCCTGCCATAAAGAGGTTTCGGATATCCTTGCTGTAAAGGCAACGGAACGGCAGCGGATAGAAACCGAGCGGTGAGAGACGGCCGCAGCTCAGCCAAGGGTCGCGGTAGCGCTTCGCGTTGTGCGGATCCGGTTCGTGGTTGTCGATATACCAGGAAGTTGACACGCATCCGTCATCATAAAGCACAGAATTCTTCAGGTCATTCTCCGTGAGGACAAACTCGCCCATAATCCTTCGGCTCTCGCGTTTGCCGGCGTAATAGGACAGCCATTTCAGTTCCGCGTCGGCGTATTCCTCCCTGTACGGGGAGCGGTTCTTGAGATATGCCCAGTTGGAATAGGCCACATACATCCCGTAGTCGCGGATCTTCTCGCAGTCGCGGATCTGGTCGTCGGCCATCCCGACCTCCCAGTACCACTGGCCGCGGCGCACCCGCTGGGCGCTCTCCTCGTCGATGTCGAGTCCCCAGTCGATGTCCGGGAAGCTGCACGGGCGGCCGCAAGGCTCCGAATACCACTGCACGGATGCTCCGAGGGTGACCCCGTCCGCCTCCTCCGGTGCGGACGGCTCCCCGTACTTGGACCGGGCTTCCCGTCCCATCACGCATTCCGCCCCGGCGAGAGCGCCGAGGACGGCATCTCCGGTGCAGTCTGCGAAGTATTTCCCCGCAATCCTGATCGTGCGGTAGTCGTCCACATTGGTGGCCACGACGGCGGAGAGACGCTCCTGGTCCCTTTTCTCCGCGCCCGTGACACGGTAGCCGAGGAAGAGACTGATATTCTTTTCCTTGAGTATGATATCCAGCTTCTTGCCGTCTTCGTAAGTCTCGCCCGGACGGGCGTTGCCCTTGGTGGAGGGGGCGAATTCGTTGAGAAGATAGCCCAGCGACGGATAGCGGCCTATGTTGATGCGGCCTCCGAGCCCCACCCGGACTTCGGACGAGTTGTTGCCTCCCAGCACCTTGCGGTCCTGGATCAGCGCGACTTTAAGCCCGAGTCTCGCGGCCGAAAGCGCGGCGCACATCCCGGCGATTCCTCCGCCGACGACCACGAAGTCGAAGCTCCCCATTTCCTCCGGAAGGCCCGGAAGAGGGAGCAGCTGCCGCCTCAGAGTGGCGATATCCTCTACCGGGGCGTTGTGCCCCAGAGTGAGCAGGACGGAATCGAAGCGCGCGTCGAAACCGGCGAGGTCGTGCACGCTGAGGCTGTGACGGCCACCGCCGAGGCGGACGATGCCGCCGTGCTGCCAGTGCCACTGGGAGGAGCCTGTCCCGAAAGTGCAGTCGAGACGAGTCCCGTCGATGCTTAGCGAGAATATGCCCGGAGTCGGCTTGTCGGACCACGGAGCAGTCCAGTTGCGCGTGCGGACGAAGACATTGTAGTCGCCCTCCATCTCTATGCGGAACGAAGTCGCCGCGTCACTCACCGGAGTGCCGAGCCCGTGCGCGATAAGGCAGCTCGAACCCATCTGGTCCATAAACTGCGGGTCGGAAATCCATCCTCCGAGGCTGTCGAACATTGAGCCACAAAGCAGTACGGAGTCTGTGCGCCTGCCCTTGGGCGCAGCGGATGAAAGTCCGGGCACAAACTTCGGCTCGATTACCCTCGGCTCCGGAATCTCACCTCCGGCAATCATTTCGTGGAGCATACTGAACGAGTACCTTGCCACGAGTCGCGTAGGCTGATAGAAATAGGTGAGTTTAGGGTTGTACACTCCTGCGTGGTCTTCCTGGTCGAAGCCTACGACAGCGATATCATCGGGAATGCTGAAACCCCGGTCGATGATGGCGGCGATGCCCTCGACCGTGATTCTGTTGGACGGGAAAATCATCGCCTCCGTTCCGCGTGCACGTGCGTCCCTTATAATGTCAGCCGTCTCTTCCCTGATGGTTTCCGAACTCACTACATTGTCCCTTGTGTACATTCCCAATCCGTTTTCCTCCATTTCGAGCCGATAGCCTTCATAGCGCTGCCGTATGGTCGGGATGTCCGTGCGGTAGCGCACCATCTCGATTTTCTTGTATCCGTTGTCGAGCAGGTGACGGGTCGCCAGCCTTCCAGCCTCGACATTGTCCAGCATCACCCTTCCAACTCCCTGTGCCAGAGGAAGGTCGCGGTCGATCAGCACCACCGGCAGGGAGTTCCCGGCAATCGCGCTGATCTCCTTTTCGGTGTGGGCGCACGGCGCCACGATCAGACCGTCGACACCCGAAGATATGAACTTCCGGATTATCTGAATCATTTTTTCCGGCTTGTCATCGGTACTTCCGAAGAGTGTGAGGTAGCCTTCCTGTGAGGAGAGGTTCTCGATGTTCCTGCACACATCGCCGAAAAAAGTGTTGGAGATGTCCGCGACCACAACCCCGATGGTCTTGCTGTAGCCGGTGCGGAGCATTGATGCAGCCATATTCTTATGGTAGCCCAACCTCTTTGCCGTTGCGACTATCCGCTCCGCGGTGGCTCTTGAGGCTGAACAGAGATATTCCCCGTCAGGACCGCGCTTGGCGTTCAGGACGAAGGACACGAGGGAGACGGATACGCCGGCGGCCTCCGCAACATCAGCGATTGTCACCCCTGTAGATATCAGATTTTTCTTCTTCATTGCAG
>CAVEHG010000036.1:0-11449 GCA_963615405.1 bacterium
AGATTTGCGGATGCTGTACCCTCCCCCAATTTCGGGTGCCGTACCTCCCGAATCAACAGACACCCGTTTCACCCGAAGGATATATCACCACTCGTAATATCGACACGATAAAACATTGAAACATATGAATATACGGAAAATTCTATTTTGCGGAGCCGCGTCTCTTGGCCTGATGATTCCGGTCGGGGGAGATGCGTGCAGCAACATTCTCGTGACAAAAGGGGCAAGCGCGGACGGATCGAATATGATTTCGTATGCCGCTGATTCTCACCAGCTTTACGGCGAACTCTATTATCTCCGCGGCGGATTCTGGAAATCGGGGACAATGAGGGATGTGACGGACTGGGACACGGGGAAGTTCCTCGGGCGGATTCCGCAGGCTCCGGTGACATACCAGAGAGTCGGGAATATGAACGAACACCAGCTGATTGTGGCGGAAACGACCTACGGCGGACGCACGGAACTCTGGGATACCACCGGCGCAATGGATTATGGCTCATTGATATACATTGCTCTTGAACGGGCAACTACGGCACGGGAGGCGATTGATGTCATAGTTTCGCTCGCGAATGAATACGGGTATTTCTCGGAGGGCGAATCTTTTTCGATTGCCGACAAAGAGGAAGTCTGGGTGATGGATCTCATCGGCAAGGGGACGAAGATTGTGGACGGGGAAAATGTCCGCAAGGGAATCGTCTGGGTGGCACGCAGGGTGCCTGACGGCTACATCTGCGCCCACGCCAACCAGGCCCGCATCAGCATTTTCCCGCTCGACGACCCGGAAAACTGCCTCTATGCACCGGATGTGATTTCTTTCGCCAGGGAGATGGGATGGTTCGACGGCAAGGACAGCGAGTTCAGCTTCTGCGACACCTATGCGCCGCTCGATTTCAGCGGAATGAGAGCCTGCGAAGCGCGGGCGTGGTCGGCTTTCAACATTCTCTGCAAAGGAAAGTTCACTTTTGAGGACGAAAACGGCAGGGAGGTAACCCGTGATGCGGCGGACTATCTCGACTATGCGATGGGCTACGACAAATCGAAGCGTTTCCCCCTCTTCGTGAAACCGGCACAGAAAATCTCCGTCAAGGATGTCGCCGACGCGATGCGCGACCATTTCGAGGGTACGCCGATGGATATGACGCAGGACATCGGAGCCGGAGGAAACGCGCTGCCTTACAGGTGGAGACCGATGGGCTTCGAAGTTGACGGAAAGACTTACATAAATGAAAGGGCTATGGCGACCCAGCAGACGGGGTTCTGGTTCGTTGGGCAGAGCCGCGGATGGCTGCCGGACGCAGTGGGCGGAGTCATATGGTTCGGCTGCGACGATGCCGCAACTTCCTGGCTCACGCCTATTTACACGAATACGCAGGAGGTCCCGGAGTGCTTTCGCGAGGGCAACGGCGACATCCTGCACTACTCCGCAACTTCCGCTTTCTGGATGTGCAACCGTGTGGCGAACGCCTGCTACAAAGCCTACAACATAATGGCTCCGACCGTGCGTACCGCTGCCGATGAATGGGAGACGGCACAGATCGCAAGGCTTGCGGAGAATGACGCGAAGGCGCTGGAGATATATAATTCCGAAATCCAGAAGAAAAAGAAGATTGTGAAACGGAGCGACAGGAAAGCGAAGGTCATCGACCCGATTCCGCAGACCAAAGCGTTCGTGACGGAGTTTTCAGTGAATACGGCGCAGGAGATTTTCGGAAAATGGACGGAGATGGAGGAGTTCCTGCTCGTGAAATTCCTCGACGGGAATGTGAAGGCGCAGAATCCGGACGGCAGCTGGGTCACAAACGGATACTCGGACAAGATTCCGGACAAGATCGAGTGGCCGGGGTACACGGATGTGTGGAAGAGAACCGTCGCCCGCGACCACGGCTCCGTGATCGAGGCAAAATAACGGGATGATTGCTGCGTTATGCTCACCCTCTCGGTGATTTCTCTTTTAATGGCAAATTCATAGAATAGAATCGAAATAATATGGCTAAACGATCAAGATTTTTGCAGAACTGGCCAAAGCATCTGCTTCAGTGGGGCGTGCTGGTTTCACTCGTGCTGGTGCTCACCGGCGTTGTCAAATTCGGAGCGGACAAGGCTGACCCGGAGGCCTGGTGCCCGATGGGCGGACTGCAGGCTCTCGCGACCTTCCTCGCCAACAGCACGCTGCCCTGCTCGATGTCCTCGGTGCAGGTGATGATGGGAATTGTGCTCGCCTTCGCGGCGATGCTTTTCGCTAAGCTCTTCTGCGGCTATCTCTGCCCGATCGGGACGGTGGAGGACTTTCTCTCCGGACTGCGCAAGGGGCTGGGGTGGAAGAAAGGTCTGGCGGTGAGAAACGGCAGCGTCGCAGACAAGATTCTGCGCGTTCTGAAATATGCCCTTCTGTTCGTCGTCTTCTACTCGACCGTTACGGCAAGCGAACTCTTCTGCAAGAATTTTGACCCCTACTACGCAGTGGCAACCGGATTCAAGGGAGAGATAACCCTCTGGATGGCAATCACATCGGTTGTACTCGTCGTCCTCGGAGGCTTCCTCATCGACCGTTTCTGGTGCCGTTACATCTGCCCGCTCGGAGCCGCCTCGAACTCGCTCAAATACTGGTGGTGGATCATCGCGCTTTTCGGAACCGTGCTCGCGCTCGGCCTCTGCGAGGTTCACGTAAACTGGGTTGCCGTGCTTGCCGTGTTCTGCGCTGTCGGTTATCTGCTTGAAATTCTCGTTCCGAACGGGGCATACCAGTCTCTCGCGGTAATCAAGGACGAGAGCCTCTGCAACCGCTGCAAGATGTGCACGCGCCACTGTCCGTACCATATCGCCGTGGATTTGTGCCACAGCCGCGTCAGCCACGTTGACTGCACCCTCTGCGGGGAATGTACTGCCGCCTGCCGGACCGGGGCACTCAAAATCGGCGTGAGCCAGAGGGCGAAGGGAGGTTTCCGGAAATATCTGCCGGCGCTTCTTACTGTCGCTCTCACAGCTGCCGGAATTTGGGCCGGGACGCAGTTTGAACTTCCGACAATAAACCTTAAATGGGGTATAGAGCAGACGGATTCCACCGGAACCGTTGTGGCACAGCTCGTTCCGCAGGAGAATCTTGAAACCGTCAGGCTCGACGGACTGCGCTCGGTGAAATGCTACGGAAGTTCGATGGCGTTCAAAGCCAAACTCCAGAGGATTCAGGGTGTGCACGGAGTGAAGACCTATGTCCATCACCACACCGCGGACGTCCTCATAGACAAGACCGTTCTTGATGCAGAGAAGCTCAAGGAGGCGATTTTCACCCCGTCGATGTTCCGCATCTGGACTCCGGATCCGGCGAAACTCGATTCCCTGAAAATCGTCACCATACGCACGGAGAAGATGTATGACAGGGTGGATCTCAACTACCTCGGACTTCAGATCCGCAACACCGGCAAGAGCATTTTCGGCCTTGAGTCGGAGTTCGCCTGTCCTCTGATCGTACGGGTCTATATGAGCCCTGACGAAACCGCCGACGAGCAGTGGTTCAGGGAAATCGTGGAGCTTAAGATGCTCAGGATGCCGGTTCACGGCGGCGGGACGAAGGACACTCCTGTCGATTACAAGTTCGTGAAGATGGAACCGGGCTTTGAGATGATGGGAATCAGCGACTATCTCCACCGGATGTTTACCGCCACCTCTGCGTTCACGGCCGAGTTCCCTTCACGTGTCGAGGAGTATGAAGGCAAGCCGCAGTTCATCTACGAGATCACCGACCGAAACTACGAAAAGCCAATCATCAAACGCTCGGTGCCGTATGTCAGCAACCACCTCTCCCGCCACGAGGGAATAATCGGGGTCTATATCCGCCTCAACAGGGATCTCATCCCGGCAATTCAGATCCGTTATGCGGCTCCTATGACCGCCGACCGCATCTGGGAACTCCTCAACGAAGAGAAATGGACCATCACCTACTCCAAGGACGATGTGAGGGAAATGGACGCAAAGATGAAGTTCAAGGAGAAAGGCGCCGCGCACCGCTATGAGCCTGGCGAAACGGAGTTGAAATAACTAATCCTATGACAATGAAACGGACAGTTTTGATTTTTGCGGTTATGCTTTCCACGGTGCTGACGGCGTCGGCGGATGAGGGAATGTGGATGATAAACGCGATCGACAGGGCGCTGGAGAAGAATATGAAGGCGCGCGGGCTGAAACTCGGCGCCAGGGAGATTTACGACGCGGACGCGAAGGGGACGACCTTGAGCGACGCAGTGGTGGCTCTGGACTTCGCCTGCACGGGGAGCATAATCTCTGACGAGGGACTGCTGATCACTAACCATCACTGTGCCTATGCGGACGTCCACAGCATCAGCACGCCGCAGCGGAATTATCTTGAAGACGGATTCTGGGCACTCAGGAGCGAGGATGAGAGATATATCCCCGGAAAGAAAGTGTTCTTCCTGAAAAAGGTTCTCGACGTCACAGAGGAAGTGAACGCTCTGGAAGAGAAGCTTAGCGGAGAGGGGAAAAAATTCGGAATGAGAAAGCTGAGCTATCTCCTTGAAAAGGAATACAAGAAGCAATATCCTGAATATGAGGCATCTCTGAGCTCAATGTGGGCCGGGGAGAAATATTATATGGCCCTGTACCTTGTGTATGGAGACATCCGTCTCGTGGCTGCGCCTCCTGTTTCTGTTGCGGCTTTCGGAGGCGATACTGACAATTGGGAATGGCCTCAGCACAAATGCGATTTCGCGATGTACAGGGTCTATTCGGGGACTGACGGAAAGCCTGCGGAACACTCTGCGTGGAACATCCCCCTGAAACCGGCAAGAAAACTGGCGATTTCTACAAAAGGGTATAAATCAGGGGATTTCAATATGGTGATAGGCTTCCCTGGACGCACTGACCGCTGGTCGAGCTCGTTCAAGCTGGCAGAGCAGAAAGATGTGACTCTGCCCGTTTCGAACAAGGTGCGGAGCGGACAGATGGAGATTGCGCGAAAATGGATGGATGCCGATCCCCAGGTGCGGCTGAAATACTCGAACTGGTATTTCGGGCTGAGCAATGTGCAGGAACTGTACGAAGGCGAAGTGCTGTGCTACAACAGGTTCGATGTGCTCTCCGACAAAAGTGCGCAGGAGAAGGAACTGGCGGAGTGGATTGCGGCTTCTCCTGAACGGACGGTGAAGTGGGGCGATCTTCTGGACGCGCTCGGCACAAAATACAAGGCTGTGGAAGATGTGGAACGCAACCGCGCGTGGTTCCGCGAGACTCTTGTGCGCGGCAGCCGGATGTCGCTGATTGCGGCGCGGCTGAAGAACTCGCGCAACGGGGTGAAATCGGTGATCCCGGTTTACAGGGAGATTGATCTGAGAGTGGAGAAAGAGCTCTTCGCATATTCTGCGGAAATGTTCCTGCGCAATGTGGACAGGGAGTATTGGTCTGACTTCCAGAAGGAGCTTGTGGAACATTTTACAGACAGTTCCACAGGAGCGGTTGACTATCCCGCCCTGGCGGATTCAGTCTGGAACGGCAGCGCACTCACAAAGGGGATTCCTCTCCCTTCCAAGGGACGGCCTCTTCAGAGCAAGGGCAGACCGGCTGACCCCGAAGAAACCAACGGACATCCCGGGGCACATCAAACGGATGACCCGTTCCGCTCCATTCAAGACGACCCGCTTGTCAAATTCCTGCAGGATGTGAAGATTACGGTGTTCAACGACCGTTTGAAGGTACTTGAGGGCAGCCCTGATATCAATTCTCTCGACCGGGAATACACTCACGCCCTCTATGAAATGCGCCTTGACAAGGGCGAGCCCATCTATCCGAACGCCAACTCGACCATGCGCCTGACCTACGGGACGGTGGGAGACCTGCGTCCCCGCGACGCAGTCCGCTGCAGCTGGCAGAGCACCGTGGCCGGCATTCTTGAAAAGCACAACCCGGCCGCCTACGACTTCTGTCTCAAGGACGACTGGAAGAGGCTTCTTGAAAGCGGCGACTTCGGCCGCTGGGGCAGCACCATCAAAGCGGCCTTCCCGGTCAATTTCATAAACGACTGTGACATCACCGGAGGCAACTCCGGCTCCCCTGTACTCAACGCCCGGGGCGAACTCATAGGCCTCGCCTTCGACGGCAACAAGGAATCTCTCGCAAGCGATGCAAGTTACACCCCAGATTACAACAAGTGCGTCTGCGTGGACATCCGCTATGTTCTCTTCGTCCTCGACCGCTACGCCCACCTCGACCGCATCCTTTCGGAAATCGGAATGAAGTAAAAGTGCGAAACTTAAATTAAATGAATATGAATACAGACTTTTTGACCAGGGAGTATGTCTGCCAGACCCGGAAATATGTCCGCCCGGAAATTCTGACGGCTTCCTTCGTTGCGGAGGGCGGATTTGCCTCGTCCGGAGGCGGAGAAAGCGACGGCAACGGTAAAATCACCATAGGCGACTACACCTACGGCGGCGAGTTTTAGTCCTCGCCCCCCCCTGCGAATCACGGGAAAATATTCCCATATCCCCGAAGAAACATTTCCACACGGCAGATTATGAAAAACCATATACTTATATACAATATGTTCACAACGACAGCGGTCTCGCTTTTGATGGGGCTGTCCATAATCGGATGCTCCAAGCAACCTCTTGAAAGCGAGAGGGGCAAAGGATTCACAATCAAGGTTCTATCCCCTGCGCCTGGCACAAAAACCGCAGTCAGCGACGGTTGGAACGTGAGCTGGAGCGAGGGAGACTGTCTCGCGGCCGTCATCAATTCGGCTGACGCGACCTTCACCTACAGCGGCGACAATTCATTCTCTACATCTTCCTGGACTCCGGCAGAAGGCACCGGGTATGAATGGAACCTGCTTTACCATCCCACCCACCTGAAATATTTTAAGGCATCCAGATTGGGAACAGACGGATACACAAGCAGTTACTTCGCTCTTCCTATAAGCTGTACACAGTCCTCGCCGGGCGACAAATCCCACCTCGGAGGGCAACCGCTCACAGGATACGCCACATCAACCGGCACAGAGCAGCCGTCAGTCCGGATGCAGCATCTCACCGCCGTCTTTGCCGTCAAAGTCACCAACTCCACATCAAAAGCCGTCTGCATTTCATCCGTAAGCGTTGAGAACGACGCAGACGCCCCTATGAGCGGAAGCTTCAACATCTGCCCGAAGGAGGGACTTGTACGCGGTGTGAGCGGCTACACTTTGGCATACTCCACGATATCCGTCTCCGACGGGACCATAGCCGCCGGTGAGACCGGAGAATTCTTTGTTCCGTCAGCGCCGTTCAGCCTCAGCAGCGGGAACAGCCTTACGGTCAACATAACGACCTCGGACGGGTACAAGGCAAGCTTCTGCAAAAAACTTTCAGCCGGCATTTCCTTCAGCGCAGGGAGTTACTGGACACGGAGCGTTACGATAGAAGAGGACACGACGGAAGAGGCGAAGTACTATTGCAAGGTGACTTCCGAGTCCGACCTTACGGACGGGGACTATCTCATTGTCTGCGAGTCCCAGAATGTGGCCTTTGACGGATCACTCGCAAAACTTGATGCCGTAAGCAACAACATAGGAGTCTCCATTTCTGATTCCAGGATACTCTCGACCGAGAAGACCGACGCGTCCGCATTCACATTTTCAGTTTCCGAAGGAAGTCTCCGCAGCAAAAGCGGCTACTACATCGGAAAGAAAGACAAAAACAACGGTATGGACACGAACGCGACGACCGCTCAGAAAAACACCGTCACTTTCGACAGCAACGGAAATGCCTCTATAACGGGGACGGGCGGCTATGCGCTTAGATTCAATAAAACCTCCGATCAGATGAGGTTCAGATACTTCAAGACATCCTCGCAGGCTCCGGTTCAGCTCTACAAACTTCAAAGCGGGGCGACGGAAAAGAAGGACGTGAAACTCAGCATATCCTGCGACTCTGAGAATATCGGCAAGGACGGAGTGACTCTCTGGTGCACCGTCGAAGGACAGGACGCGGGAACTCCGACCTCCGCGACATTCGAGTACGGAAGGACGGCAGCCTTCGGAAGCAGCGTGGAGGGAGAGATTTCAGGGGCATATTTCTGGAAATATCTCAGCGGTCTGCGTGCCGGAACGACCTACTATGTCCGGGCCCGGGCCATCGTTGACGGCAGCGGATATTATAGCGACACCATCTCCTTCACGACGGCCGAAGGGGCTGGAGAAGTGGTTTCGGGTGCGGAATTCGCATACTCCGGCTGTTGCGAGTTCCCTGCGTCGGACGTTGCGGAAGGAGCCAGGACAACGAGCGGGAATTATTCCGCCACCGGCGACCTCTGGTTCAACACTCCGACCAATGACGAAACTCAGATGGTCGTGACCCACACATTCTCAAACGGAGGCAAAACCCTGAGAACCTACTCCCTGCTTTTCGACACGACCAAGCGCTGTGCCCTCTGGGTCGCCTGCGCGTTCAACAGCACCACCTGGGGTGACAATGGCGTCAAAAGAAATGATAAATGGGTGTACGACCCCGCAATTTCGCAGAGCCTTCAGCCGAATCTGACGAACACGTACAATGACTATAACGGAAAATCCTTCTCCAGAGGTCATCAGGTGGCATCCGGAGACAGGCAGACGACAATTTCGGAAAACAACCAGACATTCTACTACTCCAATATGACGCCGCAGAATCAGGACCTCAATGGAGGTCAGTGGGTGCATTTGGAGCAGGCTGTGCAGTCTCTTGGGAACACGGTCAGCGGGCTTGACACCCTCTATATGGTGACCGGACCGATCTTCGACGAGGGCTACGAGAGCACCACGGACAAAAGCGGCAACGCCTGCGCAATTCCGTCACGGTTCTACAAGTGTCTGATGCGCTGCACTTTCAATGCCTCTGGGGAGGTCACCGCAGCCAAGGGAGTGGCCTATCTCACCACCGGCAACAGCGCCGCGGCCAACACCGCCTACAGCGGCTGGGCAACCACAATCGATGAAGTGGAGTCCCTGACCGGGTTCAACTTCTTCGCAAATGTGCCTGAGGAGATTCAGGACAAGGCTGAGAGTGCTACTACCTCCATCTTCTAAAGAAGGGGGTGAATAAAAAGCGGTCTGCTGCGTTCCTCTCCTAACGAAAATCCTCACAACCAACAGGTTGCTGCGGTTTTCGTGTCGTCGAGAGCCTTGCATCCCATCTTTTTATTCACCCCCTTCCCCTCCGCACAAAAAGGGGACTAAAAGCGGTCTGCTGCGTTCCTCTCCTAACGAAAATCCTCACAACCAACAGGTTGCTGCGGTTTTCGTGTCGTCGAGAGCCTTGCATCCCATCTTTTTATTCACCCCCTTCCCCTCCGCACAAAAAGGGGACTAAAAGCGGTCTGCTGCGTTCCTCTCCTAACGAAAATCCTCACAACCAACAGGTTGCTGCGGTTTTCGTGTCGCCTCTGAGCCTTGCATCCCATCTTTTTATTCACCCCCTTCCCCTCCGCACCAAAAAGGGGACTAAAAGCGGTCTGCTGCGCACAAAAAGAGAGACCGGCCAAATCACTTGGTCGGTCTCTTATCATTTTCTTTTGAGCGCAACGCGGCAAATACCCGCTTATACGACTCTGTCCTAGTTGAACTGAGCGAATTCGATGTCGTTCGCAGCCCTCTTAGAGAGGCACTCGCACTTCTTCGCGTTCTCAAGGTTGGTCTTCACGCCTTCCTTGTCACCCTTGCGGGCAGCGATGATAGCCTTGAGGTATGCACCCTTAGGGCAGTCGCAGCAGATTGCAGATGAAGCTGCATCGTAGTTGCCGGTGAGGATGTTTGCGAGAGCGGCGGTGAAGCCCTTCTTGCCTGCGAGCTTGGAAGCGGCAGCCTGATAGTTGCCCTTGAGGATGTCAACGGTTGCTGCATTCTCAACAGCGGCATCAGTTGCTGAAGCGGTGAAATACTTCGCAGCCTCGTCAAGTTTGTTTTCGCGGAGAGCAAGTACGCCGAGGACGTTCTTCACGTCAGCGTCGTTTGCGTCGCACTTCTCGATGGCAGCCTTGCAGTCAGCGTCCTTGCCTGCGTTTGCATAAACGACAGCGAGGTTGTACTGAGCGGTCTTGCTTGAATATTTCTCGATGGCCTTGTTGTAGAGAGCCACCTTGTCAGCCTCTTTCTCCACGAGGGTTGCAGCGTGAAGGAGTGCAGGCTCGTCAAGAACGTCACTGTTCTCGTCAACGAGTTTGAGAAGTTCCTCGCTTGAGTAGTTGGTGAACTCTACATTGGCAATGAAGCGTGCACGGCGGAGTTCCGGAAGAACCTCTTTTGCAAGAGTCGTGTAAACTGCAGACATATTCTTGATTTCCTGCTCGCGGACTGCCGGGTCGCTGTACATTGAAAGAACGCGGAGGATGAGATCCTTGTCCTCGATGTTGGAGTTTGCAACGAGCTCCTGGAAGCCTTCCCAGTCCTGACCGATTGACTTGACATTGACCGGAGCGTCGATAGGAGCCTTCTTGGTCACCTTCTTGAACGCCTTCTCGGCAGAGTCGGAACGTTTGTCGGAAAGTTTCGCATTGAGTTTCTCACCGCCGTCAGGTGAAGCGTAAGCCACGATGTCAGTGCTTACGATAGTCTTGCGCTCGTTAGCCTTTGCAGCCTCGACAGCAGCAAGGAAGTCCTTTACTGACTGGCCTTTGAGCTCGGAGTTCTTAACGTTTGAGCTGTTGATTGAGTAAAGGATCTGGCCCTCTTCCGGCATTGCGATGACTGCCTGATAGCCGTCAGCCTTGAGGTCAACCTTGCCCTTTGTGCAGGCAAGCATATAGGTGGTGTTGGCACCGTCTGCAGCCTTCTTTGAAGGGAGGTCGATAGTCTTCTTCTTGTAGCTTACAACACCGCGAAGCTCAAGATAGCACTTCTCCATACCTTTCTCATAGGTGAAGTGAACCTTCTTTGTCACTGTTGAACCGTCTGAAGGAACTACCTCGTAGTTGTCCTTAACCTTTTCGCCCTGGAACTTGAACGGTTCCATAGCCTGCTCTCCGCCGTCATAAACGATTACCGGAGTGACAGTAAGGATTGCCTTCGGGTGGAAATAATCCTTCGGATAGGTTACCGAAACCGTTGCGTCGATGTTACCGGCCACAACTTCAAGAACGGCAGGATCGCATTTAACGATCACATTCTCTGCCTGTTCCGCCATTTTCTCGGGTGAGCTGCAGGCAACTGCGGCAAGACCGAGAGCGATAGCCAAGAATTTGATACTCTTTTTCATTTTTTATGAATTTAAAATTGGTTTGTAAATTGCTAATTCATAGCGGATTTCTCCGCCCGTAGCCTTCTAAGACTTCCCATTCGCTGCCCTAGAGAGCCAATTTCGCGCAAATATAGACATTTTCGTCGGAAAATGCCAAATGCTAACGCACAATCACCGCAAAAATAGTGCTCAATCGTAAGAAATTCACCTATTTTCAACACCTGTCAGGGTAAAATGCTATCTTTGTAAGTTGT
>CAVEHG010000037.1:0-11245 GCA_963615405.1 bacterium
TCATATTCAACATCGACGGGACCGGACTTTGGACACTTTCCGATGCGGAAGGAAACTATCTCTTCGACAAGGTTCAGGAGGGGGAGTACACGATCAAGGCATCGTGCCTCGGATATGCCGAGAAAAGCTTTCAGGTCAGCCTGAACAAGGATATTTCCGGACTGGATTTCGCCCTGCCGCTGAACACCCTCGCGCTTGACGGGGTCGTGGTGTCCGCAGAAAGGAAAAAGGACGATATGAACACTGTGATGTCTTTCGGAACCCACGCTCTCGAACATCTGCAGATGTCGAACATCACGGACGTCAGCACCCTTCTGCCGGGAGGGAAAACCGTTAATCCGGACCTTACGACCAACAATATCCTCTCTCTGCGCGACGGAGGCTCGACTGTGGGCAACGCGGCGTTCGGAACGGCGCTTGAAGTGGACGGCGTGCGGATCGGGAACAACGCCTCGTTCGCGGCGCCTGCGGGAAACGGGACGAGGAACATCTCCGTCGGGAACATAGAGTCCATAGAAGTCATAACTGGCGTTCCTTCAGCGGAATACGGCGACCTCAACAGCGGAATGGTGAAAATCAACACCCGGAAGGGGCGCACACCGTGGAACGTCACGATGGCGGTGAATCCGCGCACCTACCAGCTGTCGGCATCCAAGGGCTTCGACCTCGGAGGGGACAGGGGAGTGCTCAACGCCAGCGGAGAATGGACGAGGGCGACCAGGAAACTGACCTCTCCTTATGAAAGCTATGCGCGGCGCTCCATCTCGCTCAGCTACTCCAACACTTTCGCCAAAGTCCTGCGCTTCGAATCCGGAATCACCGGGAACTTCGGCGGGATGAACTCGAAAGACGACCCTGACGCCTACTCGGGTTCGTGGTCGAAGGGAAGGGACAATGTTCTGAGAGCCAGCACTTCGCTCACCTGGCTGCTCAACCGCTCCTGGATAACGAACCTCAAGTTTGAGGGCAGCGTGAACTATAACGACAACCTCACGCACGACCACGCATTCACATCTTCCGTGGCCACCGGTCAGCCGGCGGTGCACGCGGAGGAGAAAGGCTATTTTCTGGCCACGATGCTCCCTAGCTCCTATATGGCCGACAGGATTGTGGACTCTCGTGAACTCGATTTCGCCGCATCCCTGAAATATGAATGGTTCAGGCGCTGGGGCGGAGTGAAGAATCACGTCAAGGCCGGAGTGCAGTGGAAGGCCAACGGAAATGTGGGGCAGGGCGAGTATTACGAAGACTCTTCCCTTGCCGCGAACGGTTACCGCCCGAGGCCATACTCCGACTATCCGTTCCTCCACAACGTCGCGACCTACCTCGAAGACAATCTCACCGTTCCCGTGGGCAAGACCTCGCTCCAGCTGTCGGCCGGACTGCGCATGGAGAGCATTTTCGTAAAAGGCACCGAGTACAGGGACGTGAACAGCCTCTCTCCAAGATTCAACCTGAAATGGAAACTGACCGACGCGCTGTCTCTGCGGGGCGGCTGGGGAGTGTCCGAAAAGCTGCCATCGTTCTACATCCTCTTCCCGGAGCAGCAGTACCGGGACATCCTCACCTTCAGCACATCCTACGGAAACACCGCCGCCTATGTCTATTACACGGAGCCGTACCGGATGAACTACAATCCAGATCTGAAATGGCAGCGCAGTTCAAACTCCGAACTCGGAATCGACGCGGCCTTTCTCGGAGTCAAGGTTTCCCTTGTCGGGTTCTACAACCGTACCGACAACCCATACCGCTACAACAACTGCTACACCCCGATTTCCTACGAAGTGCAGCAGCTTCCTTCCGGCGCGAGCCTCTCGGGGAAGGATGTCAGCGGCATAGCGGTCAATCCGGAGACCGGTGCGGTGACGATAACGACCTCCGACGGGGCGGAAATAACCACTGTCCAAAAGGTTCGCGACCGCACTTTCGCCGAAAACAAGACTCCGGGCAACGGGGCGGCGGTGCAGCGCGCTGGAGCCGAACTCATAGTCGATTTTCCTGAAATAAGGCCGATACGCACGCGTTTCCGCGTCGACGCCAACTATGCCTACACGCACTACATCGACCGCAGCCTCTACTATGTCTACCGTTCCGGCCTTTCCCACACATCTTTGCCGAACCGCTCCTACCAGTATGTCGGAATCTATTCCGGGACGTCATCAGGCACGGCGAACGGCAAGGTGAGCCACGCCTCCGACCTCAACATAACCTCCACGACCCACATCCCCCAGGCCCGCATAATCATAACCTGCAAGGTGGAAATGTCTCTCTTCTCGCGCGAGCGCAACCTTTCCGACTATAACGGAAGCGAGTATGCCCATCTTGCGGAGGGTGAAGGCAGCATCTATGAAGGCAGCGGATACACGGAGGTCTGGCCTCTGAAATATATGGATCTCAACGGTGTGGAACACGATTTTACGGCCACCGAGGCGGCGAAATCCGAGTTCTCCAACCTGATTATCCGTTCCGGCAATGCCTACACCTTCGCGTGGGACGGCTACGGAACCTACCTCAGCGCGAACCTGAGCGTCACCAAAGAAATCGGCGACCACGTCTCGCTTTCGTTTTTCGCGAACAACTTCACCAATTCCCGTATGGCGGTGAAGTCAAAGGCGACAGGCGTGAGCGCGGTCTTCACTCCGGCGTTCTACTACGGTCTGACCTGCCGGTTGAAATTCTGAAAAATGTATTGAATGACAATAATATATGAAAAGTGTAGAACATAATGGACAATGTTCCACAGGACGGCGGGACCGCATTTTCCGTACGATCCGCCGGGCTCTTCCGGTGTTTCTTCCGGTGTCTCTGCCGGTGGTTCTTTCGGTGTCTCTGCCGGCGGTTCTTTCGGTTTTCCTGTTCTGGTCCTGTTCGCCTGCATCGGATTACGAGGGACAGCTCCACGAACTGAGCGTCGCCGCATCCTATCCGGAAGGGTCGGAGGAATGGTGCCGGGAGGGTGTCGAGGTGACCGTGGAGGATACACAGAACGGCGTGACCTACACCGCCCTGACAGATGCCTCGGGAATTGCCCGCATCCGTCTTGTCAACGGCAACTACAGCGTCCGCGTCAGCGATCTGGCCTCAAACGCCGAAACCGGAGATGAATTTGTCTTCAACGGCGCGCAGGGGAAGGTTATGCTTGCGGACTCCGACAGGGAAGTGAAACTCAGCCTGACCCTCAGCATTCCCGGGAAGATTGTCTTCAAGGAAATCTATTGCAGCGGCTGCCAGAAATATCCCAAGGAGGGGACCTATCAGGCGGACAAATATGTCGTCCTGCACAACAACTCCAGTATAACCCGGTATCTTGACGGTCTCTGCCTCGGGGTTGCCGACCCATATAATTCCGAAGGCACCAATGTGTGGATTTCGAAGGATCCGGAAACGGGGCAGACCGTTTACCCTGATTTCGTTCCCGTAGCCCAGGCCATCTGGCAATTTCCCGGGAACGGAGAAGATCATCCGCTTCGCCCGGGGGAGGATGCCGTCCTTGTCATCGGCGGGGCGATTGACCACACATCCGAATACCCTCTCTCCGTGAGTCTTAACGATGCGGCCAACTTCGTGTGCTACAACGAAGTGGCATTTCCCAATGCGGCCTACAGCCCGGCTCCCGGCGACAGAATCGGTCAGGATCACATTATGAATCTTGTCATAAAGATGGGGCAGGGGAATGCTTACGTCTTTTCGGTAAATTCCCCCGCCCCGGTCATTTTCCGCGCTCCCGAGGGAACTGCGATTGAGGAATTTCTCGGCGGCGACGGCAATATAATCCAGAAGCCGGGCTCAAACGACCGCATCGCCAAAATTCCCATTGACTGGGTGGAGGATGCCGTGGAGGTGTTTACCAGCAACATAAACAAAAGCGTCAAGCGTCTGAATCCCGTTCTCGATGTCGGATATGTCCGCCTTTCCGAGACTTTTCAGGGGCGCGCCCTCTACCGTCGTCAGAACGAGAAGGAAACTGCCAAACGCGGCTACGAGATGCTTCTCGACACAAACAATTCCTCCGCGGACTTCTACGAGAGCGAACGGAACGGCCAGTCCCGCCGGAAGCGGTGAACTGGGTACATAAAAACGAAGTGTGCCGGCATTGGCGCCGGATACAGAACTCCGGGAATTTGACCGGATTAAGGTATATGAGAAACTTAAGGATATGATTTGTAATATTATTAATATATCAGGGGAAATGCATCCCGGCAGGCGAAGCTTCGCGGACCTCGCAGCCGTCTCGCTCCTTGCGTCGCTCGCGCTCTTCGCACTCGGGTGCCTGCCGGCTGCTGCCCAGCGCTACGAAAACATCGTGGAACATAATCCGTGGAACACAACCTCCAACATCTGCGGACTGCGTGCGGATTCTGTAAGCGTCTCTCAGGCACAGATTTACGGGCGCTACACGGACGGCGGATTCCGCGACCTCTCCGATGCTCCGCGCCACTGGAACGCCGGTGCGTTCGCCGAGACCGTCTCGCACTTCAGCCGGATTTCAATGACCGGGAAATTCGCCTTCGACAACGAAGAAGCCTACAAAGTCTGCGGCTCGATGCTTTCCCGTCCCGGGGTCTATCCCGTCGATATCCTTGAATTTACTCCCGGGCGCAAGACACGGCAGACCTACACCGTGAACGGAGGCCTCGCCGCCGAAATTTCCCCGCTGCTCGTCCTCGGAGGGAAGATTGATTTCCAGTCCTCCAACCGCGCCAAGCGCAAGGATCTGCGCTACACCGACTACTTCCTCGACCTCCGGGTCACCCCGTCAGTGCTCTTCCGCATCGGTTCCCGCGCCTCCCTCGGCTTGAGCTACAGCTATCACCGCCTCGCCGAGAGTATTGTCGCCGAGGAACTCGGCATTGCCTCCGAGTCCTACTACGCATTTCTCGACAAGGGAATGATGTATGGCAGCTACGATGTGTGGACAGGCGGTTCGTCCCACCTCAAAGAATCCGGAATAAACGGTTTCCCTCTCCGGCGCAACATCCACAGTGCGGCGCTCCAGTTTGAGGCCGGGGATTTCATCGCGGAACTTTCCGGCTCGCTCGGAAGCGGCAAGGCGGGGGAGAAGGATGTCCAGTGGTTCCGTTTCAGCAGCGACGCCCTTGGCCTGTTTCTCGGCTGGACACACGGCATTCACCGTGCGGGTCTGCGGGTTTCTGCAGACAGGATGAACACAGGCGAGGACATACTCGACAAGGTCTCTGAGAACGGAGTCACCACCACGGCGAACTACGGGACGAGAAACATTTACGGCAGCACCATCTGGAGCATAGAGCCCGAATACAGGATTTTCTCCGACCGGTTCAACGGCCGTGCAGGTGTGAGCCTTGAGTTTTCGGATGAGGTTTCCCGGACGGTGTATCCCTATGTCGCCGAGGGTTCAAAGTTTGTCGCCGAGGCCTATCTTTCAGGGATTTACAGCATAAGGGGTTTCGACATCGGGCTCGGTCTTTCGTACCGGGGAGGCCGTTGGAAAGATTCTCTCGGCAACACCGACAGCTCGGTGTCCGTTTCGTCCGCGCCGGAGCGCCTGGATGATCTTGACGTTCAGGGTCTCTGGTATGCCGCCTCCCGTGAGAGCGAAACCGCGGACAGGCTCAACGTTTCTGCCTCGCTCCGCTACAATTTCCGTTTCGGTCTCTTCCTCGACGCTTCCGCCTCCCTCACCCGCGCCTTCGCGCTGAAGTATCTCCCCGGCCGTCACCGCGCCCGGGCCGCCCTCAGTGTCGGCTATAAATTCTAATACCGCAGCAACTTTTTGGTTATGAAGATATTACAGAGGTACGCACCGCCGCAGACCGCTTTTTAAGGTGACCTCCTATTTGACGATGGAGTCGAGCCACTCGGCATCCACCCTCACAAATCCTTCCCCCGCCCGCACGGCCGGATTGCGCTCAATGATTCCCGCGCAGTCCTCATAGACATTCCAGCCAACCTTCAGTCCAACCATCTGCCCGCGCAGCGCGTAGCTGAGTATGATGCTTCGGCCCTCGCCTTCGCCTTCAATTCGGTAGAAATGGAAGGCCGCCGCGCTGATTTCCTCGTTGCGCTGCTTGTCCTCCAGTTTCGTCTCCTTTCCGGCACCGGCTGTCATCTCTCTCTTTGTCACCCACTTGCAGAGTTCCATAACGACATCGTCCAGCCCGGCGTCGAAGACAAGTACCTTTTCCATCAGCTCTCCCATATCGCGGACGAGCCTGAGTGTGTAGCCGCCCATAGCCCGCGTGTGGTTCGTGATGGCCTGCATCTGCGTTTCCGAGATTTTCCCGTCCGGAACGAGCCAGAACATCAGTTTTTTCTCCGGGTCGTGGTAGAGCGTCTCGTAGCGGGCGAGATTGACCGTCCCGCAGTGCGGACATTCCCAAAGGAACAGCGACCCGTTCCTGACCTTTTCCTTGAGCGAAGGATCCTCCGCAGTGTTTATGCTCCTGTAAACCGTAATTCCTGTCGTCCGCCCGCACTTGGAGCAGACCCCGTTTGCCTGTGCTGTAAGTGACATATGTTTCCTGTGTATTATTCCCGTGCGCCGTCAGAACATATTGAGGCTGATGACTGGACCGATGTAGAACTTAGGAACATTCGGAACCCCGAGGGCGTTTCCGACTGCGGAGAGACCGTTCCAGTCCGGGGCGCCGTTGAAGTTAACGCTGATGCCGAGGGTGCAGGGGATTGTCAGCCAGAGTATGCACTGGATGTCGAGCGAAAAGTCAAAACCGTAGGTCATCAGACTGCCGGTGCCGCTGCCCAGGCCGAGTGCTGCGTTGCTGAAGAGGGTGCAGTCGAAGTGCGGGGTGAACAGCAGACGGCGGATGTAGATGCAACTCCAGAGCAGGGAACGGTCGCCGACGTAAATCGGGGCTGTGTAGTCTGCCGTGAACTTGGTGAGGCTGTTCGTTCTCTGGACGAGGGCGGAGTGAAGCGACGCATCCTGAATGCCGCGCGGGAGGAGGCTTGTGGCGGAAGTCCTGAAAGGTGCGCTGGAGTAAAGCTTGCCGTTTTCATACGAAGACAGCTGTCCCTGCCACAGTCCCGTGATCTTGAGTCCCTGTTCCGGAGTGAATCCCGGGAAGTATCCGTAGGCGTAGCCGAATGCTGCGGGGGAGTACCAGTGGGTCATTCCGAGAGGGTAGCTGACTCCGGCCTGCACGCCGCCTCCCCAGCGCGGGAATACGCCAGAGTTGTTCACCGGAAGAAGCCCGTAGAGAGTCGCCGATGCGGTGAGGCTCTGTGCCGGGAGGTTCTTGCAGGATGTCATCTTCCGGTCGTTCACCAGAGTCCGCTCCAGCCCGTCCGGGGTGATGATCCCGCCCCCGGAATAACCAGAACCGGAAGAACCTGTGCCGGAACCCACAGCTCCTGAAGAACCGGATCCTCCCGAGCCCGAGATCCCGCCGCCGGTACCTCTGCCGCCCGGAACGCCCGTCAGGCTGAAAATGTAGGCGTTCGCGTCCCTGCGGTCGTTGCTCGCCCAGTAGGTCACGCGCGGAGTGAATCCTCTGCTCCAGCCTCCCGAGGAGAACCGGAACGGGATGTAGGCGCTGACGCTTCCCGAGATGCACGGAACTGACGGATGCGCCTCCGAACGGTTCTCGACAGAGTAGTAGCCCCCGCCAGTCTCCCTGAGGATAAGGCTGCTTTGCCGGGCCGCCCTGTCGTTGAAATCGAGATTGAGTTCAAACACAGGGTAGAGTCCGCTGTAGGTAAGGTTGAGGTGGGCAGAGTTGCGCCATCGGGCTCTGTCATAAGGGTCTCTGGCCACCTTGTAGCCCACAATCCCGGAGAATGTCCCGAGCTGGTTCTGAATCACCGCCGTGGCTCCGAGATTCACATAGTCGAAGAGATTGTCGCCCAGGTCGTTGGAATTCATCAGCGCCGGGAAGTCCGCATAGAAAGGAGCCCACGAATGGACGCGGAACATCTGCGGAATCTTGCGGTATCTTTTCGGCTCCGAAAGTTTCATCGTGTCAGCCCGTGCCGCTTCCGCTTCAAGAAACTCCCTGTTCCCGTAAATCTTCTCCGCTCTGCGCCGCGCCTGCTCAGAAAGTTTGTCCGCGATGATCCATCCGCTGCGTTCTCCCCAGTCGGCTTCCCTGTTGAAAAGGCTGTCTGTGCGCGTGCGGAAAATCATCTTTCCCTTTGTCGTCTGTGAAGAATAGTAGAGCCACCGCCCGTTCGCATCGAACTGATAGTCAGAGGCCCCGTATCTTGTGGAGGTCAATTGTCGCAGTTCGCCTGACTCCGGGTTGAGGCTATAGAGTTCGTTCACCCCGGTCCTGTCGCAGGTGAACAGCAGTCCCCTTTCCCCGCTCTGCAGGTTCTTTATCTGAACCGTCTGCGGCTCAAGCACCCGAACCCAGCGGAACTCACCGGATGGGACTTCGTATCGGAACGCCCGCGGACTGCAGAACGCCCCGCCGAGGTTGTGACGGTGGTCGTCATCGACATCGAGGCGATATATCCCGAATCCTCTCCCCGATATTCCCGAAACATAGATTTTCTCCCCCGTCCACGCCGTCTCGACGATCTGCAGCGAATCCGGGGCGGCGAACGAAAGCTCGGACACTCCGTTTTCCGCGTTGATGAAAGTCAGCCGCGAGCCTCCTTTCGGATGGGATTCGACGACCGCGATGTGGGCATATTTTTCCGATGGCACGGGGTTATACATCCATTTTCTGTAGGTCAGCCCCTTCGCCGCCCGGCCGTCCTCCGCGACACTCCGTATCCTCGAGGTGTATTTCAGTGTCCAGCGTGCGTCAGAGATGGATTCGCTCCAATAGATCCGCCCCGTCACAGGCGAATGTTTCAGAGCCCCCGCATAGCTTCCGAAATGTCTGACGAATTTTTCCGGGAACATATCCTTCTCGTTCGGAGCCTTTGTGGAGGGTTCTTTTTTGAGGGATATGTCCCCGTCAGAAGATATTTGGGAGATATCGTCCTCCTCTGATTCGTCGCCGTCTGTCGGAAGATTAATGCGTATCAGTTGATAATTGTCTGAATATCCGTGTTTTACGGTAAAAAGTCCGTTTCCGGCAATCACCGTTCCCTCGTAGTCCGTCGGTTTTTTCGGAGTCTGCGTCACCTGTTCCATAGGCATATACGGGGCTCTCAGGTCGGCCTTCGCCCGCCACGCCGCCGCGAGAGAGTCGCGTATCACCGGGAACGAATGCACAAGATCCTTTCCGGTTGTCCGTTTCGCAATCACCTCGCGGACATCGATCCTCAGCGGATGCCGGGAAGCATAGTCCAGATACTCGGCCGTGTAGTCGTCCTTGTCGTACAGCCAGCGCATTCCGCCGTAGGTCAGGTAGCCGAGCGCGTACCAGTCGGGGGTGTAGTTGCGCTGCGAGCCGAACCTCCACTGGTCCCAGTCGCGCAGGTCGCCCTGGTCGAAGCAGACCATATAATAGTTCAGAAAATCTGCCTTGCGCCCCCTTCCGGCGCGTGTGAGTTCCGTTTCGGCGATGACCGCGTCCCCTTCCAGAAACGAGTTCTCGGTGTAGAGCCCGGCCGTTAGCCCGTTCCACATCTCGCCGAAGAACCAACCGAATGGTCTCTGCGCATTGCTCAGTCCGAACTGCATCTGGCTGATGTGCCGTGACTCGTGCACCGCCAGCTGCGCCGTCCACGGAGTCGGCTCAGCGCCATAGACCTGCGGCATCGTGTAGGCATCCATCCTCTTCGGCGCCCAGGCCACGGAACCGTTTGACACTGAATTGTATGCGTGCAGCACCACAGGCATTTTCCCCCTGGTGTGCTCTCCCGGCAGATATCCGCTCGTAAGCCCCACCGGACGGCGGAACCGCTCCATCTCCCGGGCATAGACCCGGGCCAGCGAATCAAGCCCCCGGGGGTAGATGATGCGGTAGTTCTCGCTCTCGATGCTGTACCACCTCCGGCATCCGGGGTCATCCCCCGCCGTAAAAAACTGCGCCTTCGCCACGCCCGGCATCAGCAGTGCGGCCGCAAGCGCAATGAGTATCCTGTATGAATTTCTAATCCGCATCGATAAAATTTCGTTCTCCGGGCAAAGTTACAGTTTCTTTTGAGTCCTTCCGCTTGCCGGTTCAAAAAATTATGTGTCAAACTTCCGGACATCTGAAATTAGGGTTGCCAAATCGGCAAAGAATCAGTAACTTTGCGGCGACTTTTATAATTTCAGTACTATGTTCACAAAACACCCAAGCCCTCGTTTCTACGAGGCACCTCTGATATGCGCATATCAGATCTCAGCCGAATCCGGCTTTGCCTTCAGCGGAGAAGCAAGCACCGAAGATCTCAACGAAAGAGATGACTATCAATTAAACTAAGGGAGGATTGACGGTGAAAAAGACAAATGCAATCTTTCTTTCTGCTCTCGTGCTTCTTTCAGTAGCCTGCTCAAAGAATAATCTTCAGGAGAAGATTGAAACAGCGAAGCCTCAGGTCACTCTCGTTCCGATGACATTTTCGGCCGGAGCACCAGTTTCCAAAACAGCCATTGCCACAAATGGTAAATCCATCAACTGGGTCGCCGAGGACAAGATCGCTGTATTCGACGACAAAGTCGGTGATGCTCTTGAGTTTACTCTTGAAGGAGACGGCGGGGCAACATCTGCTACATTCACAGGTACTGTTCCTGAAGGTTCTACTGAATACTATGCTGTATATCCATATACTTCGGAAGCTGCTTGTATGGAAGGAGAAATAGACGGAATGACGATTCCTGCGGATCAGACAGCTACTGCATCCAATATTTCTGCCGGCATAATGGTGGCCAAAGCCGATGCGAACAATAATTTTGCATTCAAGAATGTCACGGCTCTTTTGAAATTCAATATCACGGCTACTGATATTGCCAAGGTTACAATTACAGGCGCAAACGGAGAAAAAATTGCAGGAGAAGCAAGTTTTCTGTTTGATGGATCGGATGTGATTTTTGATGAGACGAAGCTTACCGAGACTTCAATAACTGTCGGGACTGGTACAACTGCCCTTGCCGCGGGAGATTACTATGTGGTCATTGCTCCGAAGGGTGAACTCAGCGGACTGAATTTTACTTTCACTTCTACTGATGGACTTACAGCTGAGCTTTCCGGAGGCAAAGTGACGATAGCTTCAGGAGACCTCATCAATCTCGGAACACTTGCACCGAATTTCCCACTTACTGTCGCTCAGCTTCTCGAGAAAATTTCAGCAGGCGCGGACATAACCAAGTTCAATGTCGCCGGCGTGGTCTCATATTCTGAAACTCAAGGAACTGGCTTTAGTAGGG
>CAVEHG010000038.1:0-11221 GCA_963615405.1 bacterium
CCGCGATGCGCGAGCTTTTTCTCCAGATTGTCTATGGACGTACGCAGTCGGCGTTCTCCGAGGGCGGTCTTATGATCGGAGCAGGGCTTGAGGATCTCGGAAAGGGACTCCGCAGCCAGGTGGGAACCCTCTACGGCACACTCGCAAAGGGTCCGCGCTATCTCGAAATGGCAGAAGGCTACATCAAGACCATCGCGCTTGACAAAGACGACCAGATTTGCGGCTACGAGTTTGTCCATATGGGCAAATTCATGGATCTCGTAAAGAAGGGCGTAGATGCCAACGAGGCTCTCAAGCAGGTGACCGGATCTTACGGACGCTTCTCCAAGGAAGCCGGCGCAGTCAAATATGTTGATCCACGTAAAGAATAAGGAGACAAGACTATGATAAGAGAAGTTAAGTTCGAAAGTCAGGATCGTCGCATCAAACAGATTCTCGCCGTCCTCAACGAAAACGGAATAAAGGATATCGAAGAGGCAAACGCAATTTGCGACAAATACGGTCTCGATCCTTACAAGGCCTGTGAAGAAACCCAGCCTATCTGCTTCGAGAATGCAAAATGGGCCTATGTCGTAGGTTCCGCAATCGCGCTCAAGAAAGGCTGCAAGAACGCTTCCGACGCCGCAGAGGCAATCGGTCTCGGTCTTCAGGCATTCTGCATCCCGGGCTCCGTCGCTGACGACCGCAAAGTCGGCCTCGGCCACGGTAACCTCGCAGCGATGCTTCTTCGCGAGGAGACAAAGTGCTTCGCATTCCTCGCAGGTCACGAGTCTTTCGCTGCCGCAGAGGGCGCAATCAAGATTGCCGCCAAGGCTGACAAAGTCCGCAAGGAGCCGCTCCGCTGCATCCTCAACGGTCTCGGAAAGGACGCTGCACAGATCATCTCCCGCATCAACGGATTCACATACGTCCAGACCAAGTTCGACTATTTCACAGGCAAGCTTGAGGTTGTCCGTGAAATCGCCTACAGCGACGGTCCGAGGGCAAAGGTTAAGTGCTATGGCGCTGACGATGTCCGCGAAGGCGTTGCAATCATGTGGCACGAGGGCGTTGACGTTTCCATCACAGGAAACTCAACCAACCCGACCCGTTTCCAGCACCCTGTAGCCGGCACTTACAAGAAGGAGCGCATCCTTGCCGGCAAGCCGTATTTCTCAGTGGCATCCGGCGGCGGCACAGGCCGTACCCTTCACCCGGACAATATGGCTGCAGGTCCTGCTTCCTATGGTATGACCGACACAATGGGCCGTATGCACTCTGACGCACAGTTCGCAGGTTCCTCATCAGTTCCGGCACACGTCGAGATGATGGGCTTCCTCGGCATCGGCAACAACCCTATGGTGGGCTGCACCGTGGCTTGCGCCGTGGATGTCGCAACTGCGCTCAACAAATAGTAATCAAGCATAAATAAAAAGAGGGTGACTCAAATGTCATCCTCTTTTTTTGTGCGGTGGGGAAGGGGGGGGAATACAAAGATGGGATACAAGGCTCTCGACGACGCCAAATACCGCAGCAACCTATTGGTTGTGAGGATTTTGGCTAGACAGGGACGAAGTAGACCGCTTTTTAGTCACCCCCTTTGACATCTCGTGGAGGACGTAGTCGGCTTTTATCAGGTCGATGATGGAGCAGACCAGCTCGAAGGTGCGGCTGTCGGCGGTGTAGCGGGCGGGGGTGATGAAATTCACGCGGCCCTGCTTCAGGAGCTGCGCGGCTCCCCGGACCTTCTGCGGATTGTCGGGGTTATAGACCGCGATGGAATGGCCTCCGAACATCTTCACGATTTTCATACACGGGACGTCCGTCTCCCCGTCGCCGAAATAAATCATATGCGGGAACGGGATCCTCTTCTTGTCCTCCATCTGGCTCTCGTTCACCTTCTTGTTGTCGCGGATACTCAGGATGCCCTTGTTGATCTTGAACAGGAACTGGGTCTTCGCAGTGTAGTCCACCGCCACGCCCGGCCAGATGGCCTCTCCCCTCTCGTCGTAGAGATAGGAGCAGGCGAAAATGCGCTTGAACTCGCGGGCGATGGGCGTGCCCTCGATCATCTCCGCGAGGCCCGAGGAGTTGATGTAATGCTCCACGATGACCCCGTGATCCTCTCCGTATCTGTTCACGAGGCTGAACCATTCCTTCACTCCGTCAAAGAGTTCAATCCCCTCCCCGAACGAGCGGAAGCCCTCCCGGGTGAGCCGGATTCCCTGCCGGCGGGCCTCGTCGAACATCAGCTTCATATAACTGAGGATATTGCTGGCGTCCTGCCCGATGGCGATGTCGTCGCTCTCTGTCCAGAACTCCTTCGGGTTTTTCCCGATGGCCTGAATGAATCCGAACTCCTGCATATTGCCCGGAGAAAGCGTTCCGTCGAAGTCATACACGAGCGCAACTATGGGTTTCTTTCTCATCATATTCAAAATTTTACCACAAAATCGGCGTACTTTCGCCACAAATATAGGAAAAACTCGGTTTCGTAATGCCTTTTGTCCCTATTTTTGCTTAGCACTCATTAAGTGTTCATAAAAAACGCACAAATTTTTTAATTGAATTTGAAACAAAAATTTTAAAATTATGATCAACAGACCGATGAAGCATTATTTCACGAGACTCACAGAGGCAATCCGTGAAAACTGGGAATCTCCGGCTCTATGCAATTACAAGGGCGACGAATTCACCTTCCAGCAGGTTGCGACACTCATTGCAAAATTTCACATATGTTTTGAGGCCGGCGGAGTGAAAAAAGGCGACAAGATCGCCCTCTGTGCAAAGAATTCCGCAAAATGGGGAATATCCTTCCTCGCCGTCAACACATACGAGGCCGTGGTCGTCCCGATTCTTGCGGATTTCACCCCGGACAGCATAAATTCGCTTGTGGACCACTCCGAAAGCGTGATTCTCTTCACAAACAAGGACATCTGGGAGAAACTCGACAAAAATGCGATGCCGAGAGTGAAGGCGGTGCTCTCCGTTGACGACTTCACCCTTCTCTACTGCACCGACAAGAAGATCCAGGCCGCAATGGATGACCTGCAGGCGGCTTTCGAAAAGAAATATCCGCTCGGATTCACCCGCGAGAACGTGAATTATCCGACAGACAACGACAAAGACCTCGCAATCATCAACTACACTTCCGGGACGACAAGTGCGCCGAAGGGCGTTATGCTCCGCTATGAGTGCCTCAGCGCCAATGTCGAGTTCGGTCAGGAGCACATTCCTTCCCATCCGGGCGACAAGATCGTGTCCATGCTCCCGATGGCGCACATGTATGGAATGATGTTCGAACTGATCTACCCGCTCTGCGGAGGTTCGACGATCTACTATCTCGGCAAGACTCCGACCCCGGCTCTTCTGCTCGGCGCGATGAAGGACGTGCACCCTTATCTGGTCATCACAGTTCCGCTCGTGATGGAAAAGATTTTCAAGTCAGCCGTCCTTCCGGTAATCAACAAGCCGGCGGTGAAATTCGCACTGAAGGTTCCGGGACTCGGTTCGGTCATCTGCGGAAAGATTCGCGAAAAGCTTCTCGCAGCGTTCGGAGGCAAGGTTCAGATGTTCATAATGGGAGGTGCCGCGCTCAACCCTGACATCGAAAAATGGTTCAAGAAGATCGGTCTGCCGTTCACCATCGGCTACGGAATGACCGAGGCCGCTCCCCTTCTCGCCTACGAGAACTGGAAGAAGTTCGCCCTACGCTCCTGCGGAAAGGCTGTCGACAGGGCCGAGGTGCGCATTGATTCAGAGGATCCGCAGAACGTAGTGGGACAGATTCAGGCCCGCGGAACTAACATAATGAGCGGCTATTACAAGAATGACGAGGCAACGAAGGCCGCATTCAGCGAGGACGGATGGCTCAACACCGGCGACCTCGGAGTGATTGACGCCGACGGAAACATCTTTATACGCGGACGCAGCAAGAATATGATTCTTTCCTCCAACGGACAGAACATCTACCCGGAGGAGATTGAGGCAGCGGTAAACAATCAGCCGTATATCGTTGAGTCTGTAGTGGTTGACAGAGCTTCAAAACTTGTGGCTCTGGTCTATCTCGACAGCAGGCAGATTGAAGCCGACGGGCTCGACGGGGAGGCGCTTTCAGAGAAGCTGCACGATATGCAGATCATTCTGAACAAGACACTTCCGTCATACAGCCAGATTACGAAGGTGGAGATTGTCGAACAGCCGTTCGAGAAGACCCCGAAAATGAGTATCAAGAGGTTCCTCTATAAATAGAGAAGAATCTCTGTAAAATACTCAAGTTTCGCATGTACCATAATACGTTGGGAATTCGTGAGTTACCCGTATTGTGGTGGATTAAATCCCACGCACTTTTTTTTACTTCTGAACCCCCTGCACCCCCTGTCAGGGGGATTTTTTTCGGCCTCACGGCCGGCGGGCAGAAGCCCTTGTCAAGTTTCGCACTTGCGAAACTTGAGTAAAATACCGATCCTGCAACATTCCGCTGACATCCGGCATCTTATCGTCTGGTTTAACGAAGAATGTCATGAAACGGTTTTTTCTTCTGACGGCCGCTCTGCTTTGCACGACGGCCGTTTTGTTCAACGCTCAGGCCGGAAACCGGAGAGGACAGGTGCCTCAGAAACGGTATCAGGTCAATGTTTCCTGGAGCGGGGTACCCACTTCGGACATAATCTGGAACAGCGATGGATTTTTTGAAGACTGTTTCTGCGGACAGCCGACTCTGGAGAGCCTCTATAGCGACTGCCACGACGGGATTTACACGACAGGCTGTTTTTCCGCCAGTTTCCTCTACCATTTCAGAAAATGGTTCGCGATTGACGCGTCAGCCGGTTTCTCCGCAAACTGGATGACGCAATATTCAGAGGGCAGCGATCCTCGCACCGTCTCTTGGGGAGTCGGCCGTGTCGGAGTGATGGCCCGTTTCACCTGGGTGAACCGTCATCATTTCCGTGGCTATTCCGCCATCGGTCTGCAGGCCGCCTTCGGCAAGGACTCGGATTTCAAACCGAGAATGTTCGTGATTCCGCAGGCTGATCTCGTCGGTCTCGAATTCGGTTCGTCCGTGTTCGGACTGCTGGAATTCGGCATCGGAGGCGAATATACCGGTGCAAAAGTCGGAATCGGTTATCGCTTTTAATCGTTCAGGGTATGAAAAGGTCATTTTGTTTCGTTCAGAGTATGAAAAGGTCGCTTTGTTTTGCAGCGCTCGCCGCCCTTCTTCCGCTCCTGTTCTCCTGCGAAGTCGCCGAAGAAACCCGCAGCGGACATATCAACCACGGATATCTCAGCTCCTACGGGAAAGACCTGATGGAGAACTCCGTGATTTTCTCAGCATCGACCGTCGCCGACATCCTTGATATTCAGGAATTTCTGCGTCTTTCCGACAACGAGCAGAACGCGGACGAAAATTATGAGCTGCGTTCGCGGATTGTCTCCAAGGACAAAGCCGGGGAAATCGAGGTCAAAAATTATGGCACAATACAGATTTCCGGAAGCGGCATTGACGAGGCGGACGGAGAATGGCGCGCAGGGAACTGGATTGTAAATTGCGTCGAAAGCGGCCACTGGACAATGAAAGTTGCGGAAGAGAACAGTTCTTCAATCTTCAAATTCATCGAATATGCCGCCGACATCCGGAGAGAGACATCATCCCCGAAGAAATACACGGTCTCGGTCACCGATGCTGTGGCGTATGATTCCGAGGGTTCCGAATTCGCGATCAAGTTCCGCACCGAGAAGGAATTCACTGTCGAGCCGGGCACGGACAACGCGGACGGAGTGTTCTACGCAGAAGTCACAAAGGACGGGAGTGCGCTCGACTGGGTGCGGATAACCGCGACTTCACGCATCGGACAGGGCTACAGGATTTCCGTCGAGTCCAGCCGGGAGTAAGCTGCGCAGATAATGATAATGGAGCAAGCCGGGGTGACTGAAAAGTTTTTTCACCCCTCCCCCTCCAGACAAAAAGGAGACTGACAAAATGTCGGTCTCTTTTTTATTGGTATCGAGTTTGAACACAGGGAGGGGCGGCCGTTCATCGAAGGAGAATGCTTCGGGAATACGCTCACGATGGAGAGGACTTCGGGAATATGCTCACGAAGGAGAAAGCTCCGGGCATATGGGTCGTAGAACAGAATACACACGAATATATATATAACTTACAGTAAATCAAATATTATGGCAAACGGAAAAATAGGTGTGACGACGGAAAACATATTTCCGGTAATCAAAAAATTCCTTTATTCGGATCACGAAATATTCCTGCGCGAACTTGTGGCGAACGCAGTCGACGCGACACAGAAAATGAAAGCCCTCGCAGCATCGGGCGAATACAAGGCGGAACTCGGAGACCTGAAGGTCCGTGTCGAACTCGACGAGGCGGCGAAAACGCTGAAAATCGAGGACAACGGAATCGGTATGACCACGGAAGAAGTGGACAGATACATCAACCAGATTGCGTTCTCCTCCGCAGGCGAGTTTCTTGAGAAATACAAGGATCAGATAGGCAACATCATAGGCCATTTCGGGCTCGGCTTTTACTCAGCATTTATGGTCGCAGACAAGGTGACAATCGAATCCCTGAGCTGGAAAGAGGGCGCGAAAGCGGTGAAATGGACTTGCGACGGTTCTCCGGAGTACACGATGGAAGAGTGCGAAAAACCGGAGCGCGGAACAGTCATAACTCTCTGGCTTGCAGAGGATGAGTCCGAATTCGCGGCAAAGGGCAGGATTCAGTCCCTGCTCGACAAATACTGCAAATTCATGCCGGTTCCGGTCGTGTTCGGGAAAAAGCAGGAGTGGAAGGACGGCAAATATGTCGACACCGACGAGGACAACGTCATCAACACAGTGGAGCCGCTGTGGACGCGCAAGCCTTCCGAGCTCACGGACGAGGACTACAACAAGTTCTACAGGGCGCTCTACCCGATGGCGGAGGAGCCGCTTTTCCACATCCATCTGAACGTCGATTTCCCGTTCAATCTCACGGGAATACTCTATTTCCCAAAAATCAAGGACCAGATGGAGATCTCCCGCAACAAGATCCAGCTCTACTGCAACCAGATGTTCGTGACGGACTCCGTCGAGGCCATAGTCCCGGATTTTCTCACTCTTCTGCACGGAGTGATTGACTCTCCAGACATTCCGCTGAACGTTTCAAGGAGCTATCTTCAGGCGGACGCCAACGTGAAAAAAATTTCCGGCTACATCACCAAGAAAGTCGCCGACCGTCTCGAGGAGATTTTCAAGAACGAGAGACAGTCTTTCGAGGAGAAGTGGGACAATGTGAAGATTTTCATCGAATACGGAATGATTTCGGACGAAAAGTTCTGTGAGAGGGCTCTCAAATTCTGCCTGCTCAAGAACACGGAAGGCAAATACTTCAGCATCGACGACTACCGCAAGGCGATCGAGGCGGAGCAGACCGACAAGGACAAGAAACTTGTTATACTCTACGCCACAGACGCCCAGGCCCAGTACTCCTACATCGAGGCCGCGAAAAACCGGGGCTACGATGTCCTGCTGCTCGACTGCCATCTTGACTCCTACTTCGTGAATATGCTGGAGGCGAAACTTGAGAACGTGAAATTCGCGAGAGTGGATTCCGACAGCGTCGAGAGGCTCATCGTCAAGGAAGACAAGAAGAAACCGGAACTTTCCGAGGACGAGAAGAAGGCGCTGGACGAGATTTTCAAGGCCGGTCTTCCTTCGGAGATTGAATGGAACGTCGAGGCGGACAATCTCGGCAAAGACGCGGCTCCGGTGCTCATCACCCAGTCCGAATTTATGAGGCGCTACCGGGAAATGTCAAAGCTTGGTGGCGGGCTGAACTTCTACGGCTCTATGCCTGAGTCCTATAACCTGACAGTCAATCTCGAAAACCCTCTGGTCGGGGAACTTCGCGGAGCGGACGCTTCGACTGACGAGGCAAAGGCAGCCCGCGAGGAGAAGGCCCGCCAGATCACCGACCTCGCCCTGCTCGCCAACGGCCTGCTCAAGGGGAAGGGGCTTGCCGACTTCATCGCGCGCAGTTACAAACTGCTGTAGAAGCGGCGGTTCCGGATTACCAATCTGGTGACGTGTAAAAACAGCCCGGTTCTGAAGCTGAATTTTTACACGTCACTAATTTGTTGTACCTTTGCGAAGATTGGCCCGGAATTTATTTAGGGTACATGCGAAACCTAAGAACTTTGGTAAAAGATGAAGAAGATATACAGAAAACTCTCCGGATTCCGGGAGAAATATGTCGACACGCTGGCGAAGCTGTATGAGTATTCCACAACCTTCTACGAGAACCGGCAGATGTCGGAGATGCTCGGGACGGACCTGAAATACACCTACGGCTCATTCAAACACCGTTGCGACGAACTCTCGAAAAAACTCTCGCAATATGGAATCGGAGCCGGTGAACGTGTCGCCATCCTGTCGCAGAACACCCCCAACTGGACGGTCGCATTCTTCTCGGCAGTGGCCTTCGGAAGGGTTGCCGTTCCGATTCTGCCAGATTCGTCCGAGAACGAAGTGACAAACATACTCGAACATTCGGGATGCCGGGTGATATATGTATCAAAGAGATATCTTCCGAAAATCAAGCCGGAACTAATTGAAAAACAAGCTCTTGTCATCGATATAGAGACTTTCTCCGTCATAAGCCGGGACGACGACGCGTTCACCTGCGACGGGCGCACAATCGCCCCGCAGCCGGACGACCTCGCGACGATAATCTACACCTCCGGAACCACCGGGAGCGCCAAGGGCGTGATGCTGAGCCACAGAAACCTCTGCACCAACATCGTGATTTCCTACCACGTCCACAAGACCGACGAGAAGGACACCTGGCTGTCCATACTTCCGATGCCGCACACCTACGAAATGAGCATCGGAATGCTTTACCCGATGTTCGTCGGCGCAAAGGTGTACTATCTCCAGAAACCTCCGACGGCGACAGTGCTTATAGCCGCGCTGAAGAAGGTGCGCCCGACCATTATGCTTTCCGTGCCTCTGATCATCGAGAAAATGTACAAGGCGAGCATCCTGCCGACCATCCAGAAGAGCCGCATACTGAAATGGATGCACAGAAAGATGGCCTATGTGCTCTACTGGTTCGTGGGATTCAGGCTCAAGAGAACCTTCGGAGGAAGGATAAAGTTCTTCGGAATCGGAGGGGCGAAGCTGAACCCGGCGGTCGAAAAGTTCCTCAAAAAGGCCCATTTCAACTATGCGATAGGCTACGGAATGACCGAATGTGCACCGCTCATCTGCACCGCAGGAGTGAAGCAGACCCACGTGGGGACCACCGGCGGCGCGGCATACGGAGTGGACGTGAAGCTGATAAACGTGAATCCGGAGACGGGAGAGGGCGAAATCGTCGTAAAGGGGGACAATGTGATGCTCGGATATTACAAAGACCCTGAACGGACGAAGGCCGCCTTCACCGATGACGGATGGTTCCGGACCAATGACCTCGCGTCAGTCGACGAAAAGGGGCGCTACAGCATAAGGGGCCGTCTGAACAATATGATCCTGGGTCCTTCGGGCGAAAACATATATCCCGAAGAAATCGAAAAGGTCATCAACGACATCGACGGTGTGGACGAATCCATCGTGGTCGAACGCGACGGCAAGCTTGTGGCTCTGGTGCAGCTCAACAGCAATGTGCTCGACTGGAACCAGGAGAGTGAGGACCAGTTCTTCGAGAAACTTGAAGCCCGCAAGGAGGCGATAATGAACTATGTGAACAAGAAGGTGAGCCGCTCGTCGAAAGTGGCGGGCGTGGAGGTCGTCAAGGAACCGTTCGAGAAGACCGCCACGCAGAAGATCCGCCGGTTCAAATACCGCAACGGAGCGGACGGCGCCGCGTCCGGCTCTGAAGACACCTCTGCGAAAGGCTCTGAGGCCGGCTCGGCTGACTAGATATGCTCCTCATCTCCGCGGAAATGGACATTCAATTCGTGGAGATGCTCCAGAAGAGTGCCCAGAGGAGTACCCTGCGTCATTTTTGCAAAGGCATTCACATCTTTGGGAAAGCATTTGCCGCCGTAGCCGAACTTTCCGTCCGGCCCGGGGACATAGGTGTGCGTGTCATTAATATATCCCGAAAGCAGGATTCCGGTGTGCACCTTTCGCCAGTCGGCTCCCATCTTTTCGCAATATTCCCGGCAGGCATTGAAGTACGTGACCTTGTAGGCGCCGAAAACATTGTGCATATATTTTGTCAGTTCGGCCTCGAGAGGTGTCATCACAGTGAAACTTTTCCCGACAAAAATCCTCGTCAGGAGTTCCTGGGAACCGGTGAACACCATTGACTGCTTCCTGAAATCTTCCAGATAGGTGCGTTCGGACAGAAACTCCGGCATATAGCAGACCTGATGTCCCGTCTCACGTGAAAGCACCTCGCTGGTGCCGGGAAGAATGGTGGTCCTCACAAAGACCGGCACATCCGGCAGATTGGAAATGAGCTCTTTCATAAGGGTCAAATCCTGCGTCCCGTCGTCCTCCGTGGGCACGTGAATCTGCAGAAATGCGATGTCAATTCCGCTCAAATCATCATTGTACCCCTTTGGCGGGTCGCTGATGAACAGTTCGCAATCAGGATTGTTATGCTCCAGCCAATCCTTGAGGGCTCCGCCGACGAAGCCGCATCCGATAATTCCGACTTTAATCTTTTCCATATTCTCTGTTCCGCTGAAGGCCGGCCTGCACCCCGGCGATAACCGGCCGTCATTCCGGCGACACCCCCGTTTCGTCCGGCGGCGCCTCCGTATTTAGCCCGGATTGACCCGATTTAACCCGGATTGACCCGATTTAACCCGGATTGACCCGATTTAGCCCGGATTGACCCAATTTAGCCCGGATTGACAAAGATAAGTCATTTTGCAGGCATTTAAAAAATAAGTCGGCGGAATTTTGTTGTGGCGGGCTGAACTTTCCGGCAAAGACAGAGGCACGAGAACTGCTGTCAAGGAGGTAGCTTACATATCCTCGAGCGAGAGGTCATTTTACAGCCCGGAAAAGTCCATCTTGTATATCAGTTCTTTCGGAGCTTGCCCCTTGCGGATAAACATGGTCATATAGACCGGGAGATACTCAATCCCGCTTTCTATATGAAGGTTATCGCTGCAAAGTACACAGGCTTTCTTTATTCCGTAATCGGGGTTTATCATAAGGCTGCCGAGAGCATGATGGCGTTCGTAGTCCTTTCCCGATTTCACTTCCACAGGGATAATCCCGCTGTCCGTTTCCA
>CAVEHG010000039.1:0-11103 GCA_963615405.1 bacterium
GCACCGTGCCCTCGCTCATCTACTACGGGGTCAAAATCATATCCCCGAAAATCTTCCTTCTGACCGCCTGCCTGATATGCGCGATCGTCTCTGTGATGATCGGAAGCTCCTGGACAACAATCGCCACAATCGGCGTGGCTCTGATGGGCATCGGCAGGGCTCAGGGATTCAGCGACGGAATGGTTGCCGGCGCAATAATCTCCGGGGCATATTTCGGCGACAAAATCTCCCCGCTCTCGGACACCACAGTGATGGCCTCGTCCCTTAGCGGCACTCCTCTTTTCAAGCACATCAAGTATCTGATGCTGACCACTGTGCCGGCATTTGTCATTACGCTCGTGATTTTCCTCGTTCTCGGCTTTCTGCACACTGGGAGCGACTCTTCGCAGATTTCCGTTTACACCGAGACGCTCGCCGGGAAGTTCCACATCTCCCCCTGGACTCTTGTAGTGCCGGTTCTGACCGGTATTCTGATTGCAATGCGGCTGCCGGCTCTCATCGTGCTGGCTCTTTCGATGACTATGGCGGCGGTTTCCGCGCTGATTCTTCAGCCTCACATCATAACCGAAATCGGCGCCCAAACCCTTGCGGAGCTCGGCATACAGGACACCACCGCCGCCCGGACACTTTTTACGGGCACGGTGAAAACCGTATATGATTCAGTCTCGGTTGAAACTGGGGTGGAGGAAGTCAACAGGCTCGTCTCTTCCAGAGGGATGCTCGGAATGCTCAACACCGTGTATCTGATTATCTGCGCGATGTGCTTCGGCGGCTGCATGAAGGCGAGCGGGATGCTGCACCACCTCGCCTCCCTGATTCTTCCGCTGTCGAAAACCCGGGCGGGGCTCGTCACATCCACGGTGGCAACGGGAGTCGTGCTCAACGGGGTGGTTTCAGACCAATATCTTTCAATCATCCTCACGACCGACATCTACCGCGACATCTACCTCCGGCGGGGCTATGAAAGCCGTCTTCTGGGGCGTTCGGTTGAGGATTCCTCCACTGTCACCTCGCCGCTTTTCCCGTGGAGCAGCTGCGGTATGACCCAGTCCACAATCCTCTGCGTGCCCACGGTCGCCTATCTGCCCTTCTGTTTCTTCAACATCCTGAGCCCGCTTATGAGCATCCTGATGGCTGTCGCGGGATACAAAATCTACCGCGCCGTCACTTCGACGAAGTAAGAAATTCCCCCATCATTTCGCCGAGTTTTGCGAATGCCACGCGGGTGCGGTGCTCGAAAGAACCGGTGCGGCAGGCGCGGCCCTTGCAGCTGACTCTCACGCATTCTGTGCCGTCAGGGGCAAGGATGCTGATGTCGGCGAACACATTGTCGCGTTCGTCTATCGATGTGGGGCGGACGACCATTGAATACCCCGGATCTTCTGCGGGTGTGGAGGTGAGGAATATGCGTCTGCCAGGCAGCTGAGAGTCAAGAAATGTCGAAATGTAGGTTCTGGCGAACGCGTCTTTCACCTGTCCGTGCCAATATTCTTTCCATTTTGCTGCACCCTCCGCCGATTTCCCGGCCAGATGCCATTCGAGGAAGTCGGCCTCGTTCAAGCCCCAGATCTTCACATCTGAATAGTCAACTGTAAGCGTAAGGCGGCTGACTCCCGCCAGAGAGTTCAAATCCCCGGAAACCACCTTCTGGGCATTGGCCGCGCAGAAGGCGAACAGGGCAAGTACCGTAAGGGCAAACTTTTTCATAACAGAATCTGCTTTTATAGTAATTATTTTTGTGCCGGCTCACCGTTTGGCATCCTTTCCCCCAATAAATTCTTCTCCCCAATAAATTCTTCTCCACGGTGAATCCTTCGTCCCGATGAGCCGACAAATTTAGTAAGTAATTATTGAAAAATAGAACCGAGCAAAATGGGATATCCTGAAAATGATGTTTATATTTGTTGTTTGCAATCTGATCAAAGCGGAATCATGAGACAAATTTGGGGGAATATATTGAATTTCAGAAATCTGACTGGTTTGGTCCTGATCGTGACGGCCTCTGTCACAATCGTTTCCGGCTGCGCGGGCCGCGGCGGAGCAAAGGCCGGAGGGGCGTCTGGGGAATCGTCTTCGAAGGCTTCGGCAAAGGCAGTGTGCGAAGTCCGTGCATTCCCGCAGGTGAACATTCCCGCGATGATTGAAGACAATGACGAACGGGGCGAGTATGCCGCGCTGCACTGGTTCGATCAGTTTGCGAAAATCGAAGATCGCGCCGGAGCTGGGAAACAGTCCGGGAATGGCGCTTCGGGAAACGCCTCAGCCCCAACGAGATACCTCTGCGACTCGACCCACGTCGCCGGCGTGCCGTCCGACCAGCTGGAGCAGATGTTCGCCACCTGGTGCGGACTGCTGGATATGGTGCCGATGGAGACTGCGGAAAGGGCCTCGGAACATCTTTTCGACAGGATTGCCGCCTGTGAGGCCGCCGACACATCCTCGAACATATTCGAACGGATGAACGGAATCGTCGACAAATACCTCTACGACCCGAATTCCCCGATGCGCAACGAAGACTACTACCGTCCGTTCGTCCAGGCCCGTTCACAGTGCGCCCTCGTTTCGCCCGAACGGCGCGAAGCCGATGCCAGGACGGCGAGGAACTGCGCCCTCAACAAAGTCGGCACAAAGGCGGCGGATTTCATTTTCTCCGACAGGAACGGCAGGACATACACCCTCTACGGAATCAAGGCCGAAACCACGCTTCTTTTTTTCTCGAACCCCGGCTGCAACGCCTGCAAGTCCATAATCGACAATCTCAAGTCCTATCCGGAAATGGAAACGATGATTTCGTCGGGTGAACTTGCGGTGCTGAACATCTACATCGACGAAGACCTCGCTGAATGGTACAAATATATGCCGATATATCCGACGTCGTGGTACAACGGATATGATCCGAACTATGCGATACGCTCCGACGTCCTCTACGATGTCCGGGCGATACCGTCCCTCTACCTCCTCGGCCGCGACAAAACCGTCCTGATGAAGGACGCGCCTGCGGAACGGGTCCTTCCGGCGATATTCGGACATTGACCTTTCCCCAGTCTCCGGAATCGGGGGGGGACAGAACAGATATGACGCTGAAAATCATTTAAATACACTGATATATGGCAACAATAACCAAGGAATGCTGGGGCAAGGCTCCAAACGGAAAGGAAATCTTCCGCTATACTCTTAAAAACGCATCGGGCGCATATGTCCAGGTTTCGAGCGTCGGAGCGGGAATAGTTTCGACAGTCGTTCCGGACCGCAACGGCTCTCTCGCTGACGTGGTGCTCGGCTATCCGGATCCGCTCAGCTATTTCGGCGACGGCCCGTGCGCGGGAAAGATACCGGGACGTTACGCGAACCGCATCGCGCTCGGAAAATTCACTCTCGACGGCGTTGAATACACCCTTCCGATCAACAACGGCCCGAACCATCTTCACGGAGGGCCCGAGGGGTTCCAGAACCAGGTCTGGGAAAGCCGGATCGAGGGCGACGGAGTGGAGTTTCTCTACTATTCCGAGGACGGAGAAATGGGCTATCCGGGTGCGCTGAAAGCCGTTGCGCGCTACGAGTGGAGCGAAGAAAACGAGCTCCGGCTGACCCTTACGGCGGAGTGTGACAAACCGACCGTGGTGAATCTGACGAATCACGCATATTTCAACCTCAACGGGGAGGGCTCAGGTTCCGTTCTTGACCACGAACTCCGCCTGAATGCATCCGAATGGCTGCCGACCACAGACTCGCTCATTCCGCTCGGGGAGAGCGTGCCGGTTGCCGGAACTCCGATGGACTTTGTCGTGGCGAAGAAACTCGGACGCGACATCAGGGAGAAATTCGCGGCGCTTGAGTATGGCAAGGGCTATGACAACTGCTGGGTCATCGACGGCGGCTCTCCGGGGCAGATTCAGGAGGCTGCGGAACTCTATTCCGAGGCTTCAGGCCGTGTGCTCAAGGTCTATACAACACAGCCGGGCGTGCAGGTTTACACCGGAAACTGGCTTGCAGGCTGTCCTGTGGGCAAGTGCGGCCGCAGTTACAACGACTATGACGGAGTGGCTCTCGAGTGCCAGAATTTCCCGGACGCTCCGAACGAGCCGGAGTATCCGTCACCTGTGCTGAGGCCGGGTGATGTGTACGAGCAAGCAATAGTGTTTGCATTCAAAATCAAATAAAAGGCGATCTGCTGCGTTGCAGGGTTTGATAAACAGTGTTAAAAGGCAATCTGCGGCGTTGCAGGGGGGATGAAATCCTAAATGTATTATGAAACAATATCTTGATTTGCTGAAACATATCCGGGAAGACGGGGTGATGAAGCACGACCGGACGGGAGTGGGCACGCAGAGCGTGTTCGGCCACCAGATGCGCTTCGACCTCGCGGACGGATTTCCGCTTCTGACGACCAAAAAAGTGCATCTGAAGTCGATAATATATGAACTTCTGTGGTTTATCGCCGGAGATACGAACATCAGATATCTCAAAGACCACGGGGTGTCGATATGGGACGAATGGGCGGACGAAAACGGAGATCTGGGCCCGGTCTATGGACATCAGTGGCGCAGCTGGCCCACTCCGGACGGGCGTACGATCGACCAGCTTTCACAGGTGATAGAGACGATTAAGAACAATCCGGATTCCCGGCGGATGATTGTGTCCGCGTGGAATGTGGCCGAGGTGGAGAAAATGGCGCTGCCTCCGTGTCATACGCTGTTCCAGTTCTATGTTGCGGACGGGAAACTTTCCTGCCAGCTCTACCAGCGCAGCGCGGATGTCTTCCTCGGTGTCCCGTTCAACATCGCTTCCTACGCGCTTCTGACGATGATGGTTGCCCAGGTCTGCGGACTTCAGCCCGGCGAGTTCATTCACACCACCGGAGACACGCACATCTACCTCAACCATTTCGACCAGGTCGCCGAGCAGCTTTCTCGCACTCCGCGTCCGTTGCCGAAGATGGTGCTGAATCCGGAGGTGAAGAGCATATTTGACTTCAGGTATGAGGACTTCAGGCTTGAGGGGTATGATCCATATCCCGCAATCAAGGCTCCTGTCGCGGTATGAGATTGAATTAAAAGGCGAATTGCTGCGTTATGCTCCCCGTCCAAATCCTCACAGCCGGAAAGTTGCTGCGGTTTGAACGTCGTTGCAAGAGTTGCACTACATCCTTTTAAATCAACACAATGTAAATCCCACAATTCAACAATAATGAAAAAAATACTTTTTGTGGCGGCTGCGGCTGCCGGGCTGCTTGCGGCTGGCTGCGGAAATGAAGTGCAGCCGGTGATTCCGAAAGATGCTGAAATTGAGAAAAAGGTGGAGGCGACACTCTCGAAGATGAGCCTTGACGAGAAAATCGGGCAGATGACCCAGATAACCCTCGATGCCGTAGGGGTTCAGGCCGACAATGAATACGGTTTTGAGCTTTCGGAGGAGAAACTTGACTATTTCATTGGAAAATACAAGGTCGGCTCGTTCCTCAACACTCCGACAGGCCACGCCATTCCGTTGGCCGCGTGGAACTGGATTGTCAGGACATTGAATGAGAAATCCCTTGCGGTTATGGGGATACCGACACTCTACGGACTCGACCATATCCACGGAACGACTTACGTCAGCGACGGCACGCTCTTCCCTCAGCCTATTGCAGTGGCGGCGTCGTTCAACCGTGAGATTGCCCGCAGAGCCGGAGAAATCACTGCCTATGAATCCCGTGCCGCCAATGTTCCGTGGTCATTCAACCCGACTCTCGACTCCGGCCGCGACCCGCGCTGGTCAAGGATGTGGGAGAACTACGGAGAAGACTGGCTCGTGAATGCGGAGATGGGCAGGGCGACGATTCTCGGAGAACAGGGAGAGGATCCGAACCACGTGGACAGGGAACATATTGCAGTGTCCGTGAAACACTACCTCGGTTACGGAGCGCCTTTTTCCGGGAAGGACAGGACTCCGGCCTACATCTCACCGCTCGATCTCAGGGGGAAATATTTCGCGCCCTATCTTGCGGCTCTCCGCGCCGGTGCGCTCACGTTTATGGTGAACTCCGGTTCAATCAACGGAACTCCCGTACACTGCAACCCGGTGCTGCTGACCGGCTGGCTGAAAGAGGAAACCGGCTGGGACGGAATGATTGTCACCGACTGGGCTGACATCAACAATCTCTACACCCGCGAAAAAGTGGCTGCGAACGTCAAGGAGGCGGTGAAACTTGCGATCAATGCCGGAATAGACATGTCTATGGTTCCGTACGAATGCGATTTCTGCGATGCGCTCAAAGAACTCGTGGAGGAAGGGAGCGTGTCTATGGAAAGGATTGACGATGCCGTGCGACGTGTCCTCCGCCTGAAATACCGTCTCGGTCTGTTCGACACCCCGGACACGTCAATTGCCGACTATCCGAAGTTCGGCTGCGAAGAGTTCTCCGACGCATCCCTCCACGCGGCTGAAGAGACTATGGTGCTCCTGAAGAACAGCGGAGTGCTTCCTCTGAAAAAGGGTGCGAAGATTCTGGTGACCGGGCCGAATGCGAACAGTATGCGCTGTCTGAACGGCGGATGGAGCTATTCCTGGCAGGGAAATCTTGCCGACGAGTATGCCGGGAAGTACAACACCATATATGAGGCCGTCTGCGAAAAATTCGGACGCGGGAACGTCATTCTCGAAGAGGGCGTGACCTACAAGCCTTACGGGAAGTATTTCGAGGAGAACGAGCCGCAGATAATGAAGGCTTTCAGGGCTGCAGAAAAGGCGGATGTCATTCTTGCCTGCATCGGGGAGAACAGCTATTGCGAAACCCTCGGCAATCTCACCGACATCAACCTCTCGCGGAACCAGAAAGATCTCGTCCGCGCCCTGGCGGCGACCGGCAAACCTGTGGTTCTGATTCTCAATGAAGGGAGACCGCGTCTGATTTCAGATCTTGTTCCAAGGGCTGCAGCGGTGGTCGATATCCTTCTTCCGGGCAACAGGGGAGGCGATGCGCTTGCGAATCTGCTTGCGGGAGACGTGAATTTCAGCGGAAAACTGCCGTTCACCTACCCGAAGGAAATCAATTCTCTCATAAACTACGACTACAAGGTCAGCGAAGAGGTTGACAAGATGAAGGGTGCCTATGACTATAACGCCGTGGTTTCCGTCCAGTGGGCCTTCGGATATGGACTGAGCTACACTGACTTTGCTTATGGCAATCTCTCTGTGAACCGGTCTGAATTCAGGAGCGGGGACATTCTGGAAGTATCCGTCGATGTGACGAACACCGGCAAGGTGGCGGGCAAGGAGGCTGTGCTCCTTTTCAGCAGCGATCTGGTCGCATCCGTCATTCCTGACAGCCGCCGTCTGAGGGATTTCACGAAGATTGAGCTTCAGCCGGGCGAGACAAAGACCGTGAAATTCAATCTCAAGGCCGATGACCTCGCGTTCGTGGGCTTCGACGGCCGATGGACGCTGGAGGAAGGCGATTTCCGCCTTCAGATCGGCACCGGGGTGACCACCGTGCGGTGCACCGAAACCAGGATCTGGGACACCCCTAATATATAATCCGTAAATATAATTCGAAGGAGAAAGTAATTCCTGTATTGGAATCGGTGTGGAGTTCTGAAACGCTTTCAAGACTCCACACTTTCTTGTCTATGGCCGGAAAGAACCGGTCGGCGGACGGAGCGGAGGCGTGTATCCGGGTGATATAGAGCCGGTCTGCTGACTCGATGGCCTCGGAGTAGAGCTGCGCTCCTCCGATGACGAAGCATCTGCCGGATGTACAGTCCGATTCAGCGGCGGTGAATGCCCCGTTAAGGTCGCGGACGACCGTCACCTTTTCATCCAGCACATCCAGAGTTCTTGAAACGACAATGTTGCGGCGGCCCGGCAGCGCCCTTCCGATTGACTCGTAAGTCCGCCGTCCCATAATCACCGGGCAGCCCATAGTCACCTCCTTGAAATATTTCAGATCCTCCGGCAAATGCCACAGAAGGGCGTTGTCCTTCCCGATGGCTCCGTCCTCCGCCACCGCCGCAATAATGCACTTCAAAAATCCCTTTTGATTCATATCCTATCCTTTCTTAATACAACTGCCCCGACCCCGGAAAGAACCACCAGAAGAATCAGCAGAGCAGAACTTGCCGTGGAAATGTGCTCTCCGACAACATACGACTGCGGTTCGAAACGCATCACAACCTCGTGTTCCCCCGCAGGAAGAATCATTCCCCTCAACATCCAGTCGCCCCTGAAAATTTCGGTCTCCTCTGTCTCCGGAGCCGCCTTGAACCGGCTTCCTTCCGCCAGACCGACTTTCCCGACCGGTCCGACCCAGGCCTTCCACCCTTCAGGATAGTAAATTTCGCTGAACATCACCGCTCTCGGGGAGGAAAGCCTGCATTCATAATGCAGCTCGTTAGGCTCATAGGAGGTCATCCGGATAAAATCTCCTGATCCATCTCCTGATCCATCTCCGGATCCGTCTGTTGAACCGTCGCCGGAACCTCCGCTCAGCCCGGCCTCAACCCCGGATTCAATCCCCAAACACTCAATTCTGTCGGCAAAATCTTTGAAATCAGGGCCCAAAACAACGGTGTTGTCGAGTTCCGTGTCGGCAAGAAAATCAATCTCCTCATTCACAGAAGACGCAGTCCGCGCCGAGTCCACAAACCAGCAGTTCCCGAAAGCATAGTCATTCACAACCGGCATCATATCCGCTCCCAGAATGATATACTTTCCGTTTAACAGGGAAGTTACGCGCAAAAACGGCAGATTTTCTTCCAATTCCCCGACCGTCCCGCAGTCTCCTGCCGCCTTGTAGAGCGAATTGATCTCGCCGGAAATATACCTTTCGATCAAATCCTGGTAACGCTGCAGCTTCGCCGGGCTATAGCCGCCGATACACTTGTGGCGGTAGCTCTGATGCGCATCGTTGAACGTGTTCACGCTCAGGTCGAGCACCCTGTAGGACAGAGACTTGTCCGCGAGGATTTCCTTGTCCACCGGCCTCTCCCTGAACTGCGCCTCCCAGTTTTTCGGCGAGATGAAGTGGTCGTTGTTCAAGTAGCGTTTGCCGATGATGAACAGGTCAAAGAAAACCATCAGTCCGAGGATTGCGCCGGCGATATATGCCCGTCCGGTGCGGACAAAAGGCTCTTTTTTGCCATAAACCCAGAGAAGAACGGCGGCTGCGACCAGAATGATGAGAAAACTTCCTCTGGCATCTTTGCGGAGCATCGCCCTCCGGTCTTCGCGCAGCGCATCCACAAGCACATCCTGCATCCCCGAGTCGCTCGCGGCGCTGAAATCTCCGGCGATTCCCGGGAACAGCGCCATCAGGAGGCAGAAACCTCCCGTAATTCCGCCGGCCCAGAGCACCGCACGGACAATCTTCCTGTGGTTATACTCCTCCTTTATGATCTTGTCGAGAGTCAGGAACCCGAGCAGCGGAACCGTCACCTGAAGCACCGTCAGAGCCATCGACACCGTCCTGAACTTGCTGTAAAGTGGCGCATAGTTGAACCACAGCCGCGTGAACCACATAAAATGGCTGCCCCACGCGAGAAAAACGGCGATGAGCGACGCAATGACAATCCACCATTTATCTTTCCCCCTGAACAGGAACAGCCCGAGAACAAAAAGGAATATGGTGACGGCTCCCAGATACATCGGACCCGCCGTGAAAGGCTGCGGCCCCCAGTACATCGGAAGCTGCTTCACGGTCTGTTTCACATTCGGCTGTCCGGCGCGGCGGAGCAGTTCCTCCGTAGCCCCGTGCTTCAGCTTCGGATCACAGGCCGACGCCCCTCCGTTAAAGTTGGGAATCAGCAGGTTGGGCATTTCGTTGATGCCGTAGGACCACGCCGTGGCATATTCAAGGTCAAGCCCCTTTGCTGCGGCCTTCGCATCCTTCACAGCCTCCGCGTCGCCGGCGTGTTCAGCCTTGTCGGCAGCAAGTTCCGAACCTCCGCGCATCGTGTATTTGGTGTATTTGTAGGTGGGAATCAGTTTGTTGGCATTGGTCGCGATTCCCACGCAGCCGACAGTGAGCAGCAGCGCCGATGCGGCGAAAAACCTCCGGATCCTGCGCGACCGGTCCTCCTTCTTCACGCACACCCAGACAAGCAGAGTCAGCGCATAGACAAAAATAACAATAGCCAGATAGTAAGTGATTTGCGGGTGGTTCGCCTTAATCTGAAAACTCAGCGCGAGGGCAAAGAGCACCGACGCGAGCACCGTCTGCGGCAGCCATTGCTTCCATCCCGCCGGCTTGTTGTCCCCGCCTGTCCCATTCTGTCCTGCCCCCTCAGCTGCGCCCCGGTCGTCAGAGCGATACAGCCCATATCCGCCCTTCAGCCCCCGCATCGCGCACCTGTAGGTATAGACCACCCCCGCGAGCACCCACGGGAAAAACGCGATTGCCTGCATCTTCGTGTTGTGCCCCACCTGAATGATCTGCATATTGTATGAACAGAACGCAATTGCGATGGCTCCTCCGATAGCCGGCACAAGACCGCAGCCGAACGAAAGCATCAGCAGGAATCCGCCAAGAAGCGCGATGAAAAAATAGGTCGCCGGCCGCCTTCCCGTCAGCAGCAGGTTGTACATCCATTTCGTCCAGTCTCCGCCGAAATCGTCAACCATCGCGGTCGTCGGCATCCCTCCGAACATCGAATTCGTCCACCGTGTCTTGTCCTCCGGGTGTTGTGCGTCATACGTCACAGCCTCATTCACCATCCCCTTCCAAGAGGATATATCCCCCTGATTCACAATCTTCCCGCTCAGAACCTGAGGCACGAAGGCATACGACAGAACCACGAAAAACACGACAATCCCCAGATAAATCAATATCTTTTTGACAATGCCGTCCCCCCACGTCCACTTATTCAAATTGTGTTTCATTTATATTATATTTTAAGTTGCTGAAGGCTTTATGTCAGTGTGAATCAAAAGACCCGACGCGATTTTTTTCAATTTAAGTTGCTGAAGGCTTTATGTCAGTGTGAATCAAAAGACCCGACGCGATTTTTTTCAATTTAAGTTGCTGAAGGCTTTATGTCAGTGTGAATCAAAAGACCCGACGCGATTTTTTTCAATTTAAGTTGCTGAAGGCTTTATGTCAGTGTGAATCAAAAGACCCGACGCGATTTT
>CAVEHG010000040.1:0-8687 GCA_963615405.1 bacterium
AAGCAAGACGGCCGAGCACCAAGTCGGTAGCATCAATCACAAACCACTCTTTCTTGATATCGCCGGCTTTCAGCGATACAGTTTTGTAACTTTGTGTGTCCATCTTGATTGTAAATGGTTAATACTTAATAATAAGCAATCATTGAAAAATAACTTTGCCATCTTTGAAAATCTTTCTCAAATCTCGGCAAACTTACTTCTCAACGCTTACTTCGTTGCGTCCCTATTCACATAGGGGCTGCAAAGGTAGTAATTTTTTATTTCCTGACAAAATAAAAATCCCAAGTTTCGTCCCACTGGAATCACCCTGAAATGGTCTGAATTTTGCACACTATATACGGATGCGCCGGTTGGGAAAATCCGGAATTCAGAAAAATCGGACCCCAAAACCGGGCAATCAAAATTTGAACTATCTGAAACTATGGCAAAGATAACTACAGTGGGAGTGCTCACCTCCGGCGGCGACGCTCCCGGAATGAATGCGGCGGTAAGAGCCGTGACAAGAGCCTCCATCTACAACGGATGGAAAGTTATGGGAATATACAGGGGCTATGAGGGACTCATCAACAACGAAATCGTGGAGTTCACTTCCCAGTCCGTCAGCAACACCATCCAGATGGGCGGCACCATCCTCAAGACCGCGCGTTCGGAGGCGTTTATGACTCCGGAAGGAAGGAAGATAGCCTACGACAACATGAAGGCCGCAGGCATCGACGCCCTTATTATAATAGGAGGAAACGGATCCCTCGCCGGGGCGCAGGTCTTCGCGAAGGAATATGACGTTCCGTGCATCGGGCTTCCGGGCACCATCGACAACGACCTCTATGGGACCGACTACACCATAGGATATGACACCGCGCTCAACACCATCGTCGACTGCGTGGACAAAATCCGCGACACGGCGACCTCGCACGACCGGATTTTCTTCATCGAGGTTATGGGACGCGACGCCGGCTTCCTCGCGCAGAACAGCGCAATCGCATCCGGAGCCGAGGCCGCGATCATTCCTGAAGACAAGACCGACGTGGACCAGCTGGAGCAGTTCATCAGCCGCGGATTCCGCAAGAGCAAGAACAGCTCCATCGTTCTCGTTTCCGAAAGCAAGAAGGACGGCGGGGCGATGCACTATGCGGAGCGCATCAGGACGGAGTATCCTCAATATGACGTGCGAGTGACCATTCTCGGACATCTCCAGAGGGGCGGCACCCCGAGCGCCTTCGACCGCATTCTCGCGAGCCGGCTGGGCGTGGCGGCGATCGATGCGCTCAACGACGGGCAACGCAACGTGATGGTGGGGATTTCGAACGACAAGATTGTATATGTGCCGTTCAACAAGGCGATCAAGATTGATAAGCCGATTGATCGCGAGCTTATTAATGTTCTGCACGTCTTATCCATTTAGGAGAACGTCTTAAAAGGCGAATTGCTGCGTTGTGCTCCTCGTCAAAATCCTCACAACCATCAGGTTGCTGCGGTTTTGACGTCGTCGCGAGCCTTGCACTTCATCCTTTTAAGACGTTCTCCTTCAGCGCACCTGGCCGAAGGCGAATTGCTGCGTTGTGCTCCTCGTCAAAATCCTCACAACCACCAGGTTGCTGCGGTTTTGACGTCGTCGCGAGCCTTGCACTTCATCCTTTTATGGCAGTCTCTCTCTGCGCATATCCAGAAGGCGAATTGCTGCGTTGTGCTCCTCGTCAAAATCCTCACAACCACCAGGTTGCTGCGGTTTTGACGTCGTCGCGAGCCTTGCACTTCATCCTTTTATGGCAGTCTCTCTCTGCGCATATCCAGAAGGCGAATTGCTGCGTTGTGCTCCTCGTCAAAATCCTCACAACCACCAGGTTGCTGCGGTTTTGACGTCGTCGCGAGCCTTGCACTTCATCCTTTTATGGCAGTCTCTCCCACACACCTCCCCTGCCATGTCTAAAAGGCGAATTGCGGCGTTGGCTCCTTGTCCTTTTGGATCCGTTCGGTGAAGAGAAGAAGGTTTTTGCCGGGGGCATCGGCGTGGAGGGCGAAGATGTGGTGACGGTCGGATGGCTTGCAGCCGAGGCGTCTGCGCAGTTCTTCGCTGGTCATATGGACATTGCGGGCGGTTACCTCGGCTTCGGGATGCCTTTTGGCGAAATCTCTCAGGGTTTTTCCTGACATTTCCGCGACATCAAGGATACGGAACAGCTTGCCGGTCTTTGCGGACTCCGGTATAGTGCAGCTCCCCAATATGTAATAGTGCGTGTCGTGCCCGAGCGCGGGCGCCCCGAGCCGTTCTCCGATCAACTTGAAGCAGCCGGCCTTCATCAAGGCCTTGCCGGGCTCAAAAAGCAGGGCTCCGGGGACGATTTCCTTCAACTCCGCAAGCTGCAGTCCTTTGCGCCCGTTTTCCGCATCGCTGAAAAACTCCATCACCGGGGAGTCATACTCATTGACGCCCTTTTTTTCAGTGTCGAGGTTATAGACCCTTATCAGACAAGAGTCTGAAACATCGCGATTCATTATGACCAGCAGCTCCTTGCATTCCCCTCCGGCTTCGATGATCTGGAGTTCGCGGCACTCGTTCCCGAGCCTTTCGAGCACCATGCTGACATCCGCCATAGGGGAGAGCTTCAGCATCAGAACCGGCGCGAGGTCAAGAAGCAAATCTTTGATTTTCAGGATGTCCGGCGAGCAGTCCTCCAGAAGAAAAACTTTTTTCCCGCAACCGTCCCGCCGTGCAGGATCAAGAAAAATCACATCCGGACGGAACTCCTCAAGACGGCGGCGCAGGCTTCCGGCGCACCCTTCAGTCGTGCCTGATCCCTGTTCGCTGCCCTTGTGACCTGACAGTTCCTCCGGTATTCTGCTCCCGAGCGTCTCCGTACTTGCCTCCAGATTGCAGATTTCGATGTTCCGTGCTCCCAGAACCTTGAAATTATGCTCCGCCGCAGCAGCAAGTTCCGGAAGAATCTCGTTGTAGAGCACCGCTTCCGCCACTCTTGAAAACTCAAGAGCATCCACCCCGAGCCCCCCTGTGAGGTCCGCGATTCTCGGCCGCCAAGGTGTTGTCCGCTTCGAGGCCGTTTGCTCTGCTGCTGTCTGCTCTGATTCTTCTCTCCTCTCCACGCCGGCTTTGGGTCGTGCCGCTCCCAATCGAATAGCAGCAGCCGCCTTGTGCCGTGCCGCCGCCTCACCGCTGCACTGCTCCGCCGACAAAGTCCTCGGCAGCACAAGCCCCTCTGCAGAAGCCCACAGCGGAGCTTTCCCGGTAAGTTTCTTCCGACTCACAAGCGTACTCACCGCAGCCGCCACGTCAATCCCCGGCCATTTCCCCTTCTGCAACGCCAACCTGTCAGGATCATCCCCGTTGTGTTCCGCAATGAACGCAGCGAGCTTGTCCATATCCGTACAGACCTCGACAGATCTGCCTGTATTTGCACAAAATGTTTCTGACCGGTTCATATCACATAGCCTGTTTTTCGCAATTGGACATCCAAACCGGCGCTTCGTCCCCGTATTTGGTCGAACCGCGCCAACTCCACAAATATAGCTGAAATTGTCAGAGGTGCAACCCCTCCGGTGCGTTTTTTCTGTGAAAATATACTCGGAAACGAGATACTCCACAATGTCGTCCACCCGGGCTTCGGGCGGGAGAACGTGGTTAAGAAGGCTGATCAGGACTGTCTTGTTTGCTCTGTCGGCAAAGACAGCTTTAAAGCCGCTGTCGTAAGTCAGATCGACAAAAACGCCTTTGTCGCTGTAGTCCCGCTCCAGAATTGAGGGCGAGACATAATTGGTGTTGGGATTCATACGGATTTTCATTCCGTCAATTTCTCTTTCGCGGGATTGATATTTATTGTATTTTTGCATCTGAATTTTAAACATTCGGACATATGGACTATTTGGAAAATGCAAAATCCTGGATTCTCGGGGATTATGACGAGGAAACGAAGGCGGCTGTGCATCAGCTGGCTGAATCTGGAGACACCGCCGCTCTTGAGGACGCTTTCTACAGAAGGCTGGAGTTCGGAACTGGCGGACTTCGCGGAAAGATGGGTGTAGGAACCAACAGGATGAATAAATATACGGTAGGAATGGCCACCCAGGGGCTTGCGAACTACATTCTCAAGAATGTCCCGGGCGAGAAGCACTCCGTCTGCATATCTTTCGACAGCCGTAACAACAGCACCGAGTTTGCAAAAATTACGGCTCACGTGCTCGCCAACAACGGTATTGCAGTATGGCTCTACGACCGTCTGCGCCCGATTCCTCTTCTAAGCTTTGCCGTGAGGGCGAAAAAGGCCACTGCCGGAGTGATGATCACAGCCTCTCACAATCCGAAGGAATACAACGGCTACAAGGTGTTCTGGAGCGACGGTGCTCAGATCATATCCCCAGTGGACAAGGACATAGTCGCAGAAGTGAACAAAATCACCGATCCGTCAATGGTGAAATTTGAACCTGGCGACGAGTGCGCGGAAATCACCCTTATGGGGGATGAAATGGATCAGGAATATATGGACGCGGTGACCACCCTAATGCTTTCGCCGGAGTCTGTGGCGCGTCATTCCGATATGAAGATAGTTTACACGCCGCTCCACGGTTCAGGTGTGCGCATCGTTCCGGCTCTTCTGGACAGAGTCGGCTTCAAAAACATCTTCCACGTGCCCGAGCAGGACATCAGCGACGGAAATTTCCCGACCGTGCAGTCTCCGAATCCGGAGAACGGCGAGGCTCTGACGATGGCGATCGCCGTGGCCGACCGGGAAAATGCCGACCTTGTGCTTGCGACCGACCCGGATGCGGACCGCGTGGGCATAGCCGTGCGTGACGACAAGGGCAAAATGGTTCTGCTCAACGGCAACCAGACAGGTTCCATCCTCACATACTACATTCTTCGCCGCCGCACTGAACTCGGAACTCTCGGCGACAGGAATTACTGCGTGAAGACGATTGTAACGACCGAACTCATCCGTGCGATCTGCGAAAAATACGGAGTGAAGATATACAATGTCCTCACGGGCTTCAAATACATCGCCGACATCGTGCGCCGCAATGAAGGCGAGTGCGAATTCGTCTGCGGGGGAGAGGAAAGCTACGGTTTCAATGTCGGGGAATTCGTCCGCGACAAGGACGCTCCGATTTCCTGCGCGATGGTCGCCGAGTGCGCCGCGTGGGCAGCAGACCAGGGGAAGACGCTCTACGGACTGCTTCAGGACATCTATCGGGAGTTCGGCTACTATCGCGAGGCTCTCGTCTCGCTCGTGCGCGAAGGCAAGGCCGGTGCTGAAGAAATCGCCGGAATTATGGCCGGAATGCGCAACAATCCGCCTGCAACGCTTGCGGGTTCTCCTGTCGTGAAGGTTATCGACTATCTCAACACATCCGAGACCGGTCTGCCTTCGTCCAATGTGCTCCAGTTCTATTCCGGGGAGGGCGATGTCGTCTCCGTGCGTCCGTCCGGTACCGAGCCGAAAATCAAGTTCTATTTCGGCGCGCACGGCTCCAACGCGGACGCGAAGATTGCCGCGCTGAAGGAACAGTTCGATTTATAGGTCACATCGTTCAGCCTGTACCGTCCGGCTCAGGCAGCCTCAAACCCCGGAAGATGACCTGCCTCAAACTTCCAGACAGCGGTTCCGACCGTCGTCTCGTGTTCTATCTTGCGCTGGAGGAATATGCCGCCGCGCATTTTGACTCCCTGCCTGGCAGCCGGAGCAATACTGGCGGCCTGTTTTTCATCTGGCAGGTCGTTCCGACTGTCATCTTCGGGCGCAACCAGGATATGAACGCGGAAGTGAATGTCCTGTATTGCCGTGAACACGGAATCGCGATGTATCGCAGGAAGAGCGGGGGCGGCTGCGTCTTTGCCGACAGGGGAAACATAATGATTTCATACATAAAACGTTGCAGCGACGTGTCGGAACTGTTCTCCGAATACCTTGGGAAGCTCGTCGGATTCCTGCGCAGCCTCGGCATAGACGCGGAGGTTTCCGGGCGCAACGATGTGCTTGTAAACGGGAGGAAAGTTTCCGGCAATGCGTTCTCCCTCAAGCAGAACGGAGTGGGGATAGTCCACGGGACGCTGCTGTATGACCTTGATTTCCGGACAATGTCCTCGGCTTTGACCCCGTCCCGCGCAAAACTCGAAAGCAAGGGCGTCCGTTCCGTGGAACAGAGGGTTATGAATCTGAAACCCGTCCTTGACGAAAAAAATATGGATCTCACGGCATTGAAATCGGCAATTATTTCATATTTTTGTACGGATGAACTGGAACTGACGGCGGCTCAGGCCGGTGAGATTTCTGAAATTGAAAAGGAATATCTTGATCCCTCGTTCATTAACGGTCACATCGGTACATCGGACGACCGTCTTTAAACGGGTAACCACCAAACGGGGTAACCGCCAAACAGGGTGACCGCCGTCCACCCCATACGGGTAACCCACAAACACCCAACGCATTGGGGTACTTGCGAAACTTGACAAGGGCTTCTGCCCGCCGGCCGTGAGGCCGAAAAAAATCCCCCTGACAGGGGGTTCAGGGGGTTCAGAAGAAAAAAAGTGCGTGGGATTTACCCCACCCCATACGGGTAACCAACGAATACCCAACGTATTGGGGTACTTGCGAAACTTAAATTTAATTAGTTAGTTGATGGAAAATACTGCTGCAGAGAAGAAAACCTGTCTGTATGATAGCCATGTAGCGCTCGGCGCCCAGATGAGTCCCTTCGGGGGATTCATTATGCCGATTCAGTATACCGGAATCGCGGAAGAGCATAACGCGGTGAGAAACAGCGTCGGAATGTTTGATGTTTCCCATATGGGGGAGGTCTTTGTGACCGGCCCGGACGCTGAAAAGTTTGTGAACCATATATTTACGAACGACATCGCCGGAATGCCGGAGGGGAAGATTCTCTATGGGATGATGCTGCGCGAGGACGGCGGGACGGTCGATGACCTTCTGGTTTACAGGCTGTTCGGCGGGGAAAAAAGGTACCTTCTGGTAGTGAACGCTTCCAACATAGCCAAAGATGTGCAATGGATTGAGACTCAGGCGAAAGGCTATGATGTCAAGGTCGCAGACGAGTCCGGGGAATGGGGAGAGGTCGCCGTTCAGGGACCTGACTCCGAGAACACCGTCACCGAAGTCCTAGGTCTTGAGGACGTTTCCTCCCTTGAATTCTACACCTTCCGCGACTTCGACTGGAGAGGCAACCGCCTGATAATCAGCCGGACGGGCTACACCGGAGAGGACGGTTTTGAAATCTATGCCTCCAACGCGGCGATTGCCGCAATCTGGGATCTTCTGCTTGAGGCCGGCGTAAAACCTTGCGGACTCGGATGCCGGGACACTCTGCGTTTCGAGGCAGGACTTCCGCTCTACGGACACGAACTGAACGACTCGACAAGCCCGGTCGAGGCTTCTCTCGGGATGTTCGTCAAGACCGACAAACCTGAGTTCATAGGAAAGGAAGCCGTTGTGCGTCAGAAGGTTGAAGGCGTCGCCAAGAAACTTGTCGGAATAGAAATCTTCGACAGGGCCATTCCCCGGGCCGGTTATCCTGTGCTTGACCCGGACGGAGTGCAGATCGGCGAGGTTACGACCGGATACCATTCGATTTCCCTCGACCGGAGCATCTGTATGGCCTTCGTGGACAAGGCACATTCCGCGCTCGACACTCCGGTCCAGATTCAGATCCGGAAGAAAATCTTCCCCGGGAAGGTCGTGAAACGGCGGTTCTATGCTCCGCATTACAAAAAGTAACTGGAATTTATCCGGCGGGATATTGATCAGCCGAAGCGGAAGAACCGGATGGAACAGGCGTTGTGTATATATTGATAATCATAAATATAGCAATAAAATATGTCAAAGGTAATCGAAGGACTCAGATATGCTGAGTCACACGAATGGGTCAGGGTTGAAGGCGATGTCGCCGTGATCGGAATTTCTGACTACGCACAGCACTCGATGGGGGATTTGTCCTATGTGGATATGCCGTCAGTCGATGATGAGGTGACGGCCGGAGAGGAATTCGGAGCTGTGGAAAGCGTGAAGGCTGCGAGCGACCTCATTTCTCCGGTCACAGGAACCGTGATAGAGGTTAACGAAGCTCTAGAGGACGAGCCGGAACTGCTCAACGCGGATCCGTACGCCAACTGGATCATAAAGGTGCAGATGAGCGACCCTTCCGAGGTTTCAAAACTGCTGGATGCCGACGCGTATCGTGAGATCTGCAAATAGCCTCTGGAAATCTGAAACTTCTTCCGGATTCTTCAACAATTATGACAAAAATGAACGGTTTTGCGTATTTCCCTCATACAGAGGGGGATATAGCCGCAATGCTTGAAAGGATCGGAGTGCGGGGAATTGAAGACCTGTACTCCGATGTTCCGTCAGAATATCTTTATGACAAGGAGTACGACCTGCCGCCGGCGATGTCGGAGATGGAAGTGCGCCGTTATTTTCAGGACATTGCCGCACAGAATGTCCCGCTGACGGTCTTTGCCGGATGCGGAGCCTATGACCATTACTGTCCGGCAGTCGTTCCCTACATTCTTTCGCGCTCGGAATTTCTGACCGCCTACACTCCATATCAGGCGGAGGTTTCGCAGGGAACTCTCCGTTATATCTTTGAGTGGCAGACGATTATATGCCGTCTGACGGGGATGGATGTCGCCAATGCGTCGATGTATGACGGAGCGACCTCTGCGG
>CAVEHG010000040.1:8697-10984 GCA_963615405.1 bacterium
GCGGCCGAGGCTATGTTTATGAGTCTTGCCTGCACGAAGAAAAAGACACGCTTCCTGATTTCCGATGCACTGTTTCCGAATGTGCGTGCGGTTGTGGAGACTTATGCCAGGTTCCACGGCGTTCAGCTTCAACATATCCCTGTGTCAGATGGCGTTACCGACTTCGAGGCCGTCCGGGAGGAACTTGCAGGGGGCGATGTCGCCGGTCTTCTTGTTCCGGGCATCAACCGCTTCGGAGTCGTGGAGGATTTGAACGGGTATTCCGAAGCCCTGCACGCTGCAGGGGCGCTGCTTGTGGAATATTGCGACCTTTCCGCGATGTCCGTGATCAGAACTGCGGGAGAGAACGGAGCGGACATAGCCTGCGGAGATGCACAGTCTCTCGGACTCCCGCTTTCTTTCGGGGGCCCTTATGTGGGATTTCTTGCCTGCCGTCAGGAATTTATGCGCAAGCTGCCGGGAAGACTCGTGGGAGAGACCGTGGATGTTGACGGAAAGCGTGCGTTCGTGCTTACGCTTCAGGCCCGCGAGCAGCATATCCGCCGCGAAAAGGCCACCTCGAACATCTGCTCGAATCAGTCGCTGATGGCGCTTTATGTCACTGTCTATGTGGCACTTCTCGGACCGGAGGGACTTCGGGAGGTGAATGAGACCGGCTGCAGCGGAGCGCACTACCTCAAGTCAAGACTTTTGGAGACGGGGCTATTTGAAGAGCCTTTTGCGGCAGAACGCCCGTTCCTTAACGAATTTGTACTCAGACCGTTGGCGGACATCGGGACGATTCAGAGCGCTTTGTTCAATGCCGGATTCTTCGGAGCTGTGGCGACCGAAGAGGGTTTTGTCTCCTTCTGCGTCACCGAAAAACGGACAAAGGAAGAGTGCGATGCGCTCGTCGATTCATTGAAACCATTGAAAATCAAGGGAGGACGGCTGTAATGAAATACTATGACAAATTGATATTCGAGATTTCGTCTCCCGGAAGAAAGGGCTATACGCTGCCGAAAAACCCATATCGGGAAGAGGCCGGCTGCCGGAGCATCTCCGAGGCCGTCCCTGCCGCTCTGCTGCGATCTTCAGCGCCGGAACTTCCGCAGGTCAGCGAACCTGATGTGGTCAGGCATTACACCAACCTTTCGCAGATGAATTTCGGCGTTGACAGCGGTTTCTATCCGCTGGGCAGCTGCACGATGAAATATAACCCGAAAATCAACGAGGAAATTGCGGCGCTCCCGGGTTTCGCGAATGTACACCCGCTGACACCTGCGTCTTTTGCGCGGGGTTGCGTAAAAGTTTACGAAGAACTTTCAAAGGCTCTTTCTGCGATTACGGGAATGGCGGCGTTCACTTTCAACCCGTTCGCGGGGGCCCACGGCGAACTCACCGGGCTTATGGTGATGAGGCAGTACCATATTTCGCGAGGGGATTTCGGCCGCCGCAAAGTGATAGTCCCGGATTCCGCTCACGGAACGAATCCCGCTTCTGCGGCAGTCTGCGGCCTGGAGGTGGTGACTGTGAAATCAAAAGACGACGGGCGCATCGATGTGGAAGATCTGAAGCCGCTGCTTGACGGAAGCGTTGCCGGAATTATGATGACGAACCCGAACACACTCGGACTTTTTGAGACGCAGATCAGGGAAATCGCCGCTCTCGTGCACGCGTGCGGGGGTCTGCTCTACTACGACGGTGCGAACCTGAATCCTCTAATCGGAGTGGCGCGCCCGGGCGATATGGGTTTCGACATAATGCATCTGAATCTGCACAAATCATTCTCCACTCCACACGGAGGAGGCGGCCCGGGCGCCGGTCCTGTGGGTGTGACAGCCGCTTTGGCAAAACACCTTCCGCAGCCGGTCTTCCACAATGATGCGGTTGGGCCGGACTGTGAAGGCGTTCCATCCGGTGAGTCTCTCGGAAGGGTCAGCGGATTTCAGGGGAATTTCTCGGTCCTGCTCAAGGCTCTGTGCTACATTCGGATGCTTGGGAAGGAAAATGTCAAGGCTGTCGGCCCTCTCGCGACATTGAACGCGAATTACATAAAGGAGTCGCTCAAGGACAGTTTCTGTCTTCCGATTCCTTCGGTCTGCAAGCATGAGTTCGTGTTCGACGGCCTGAAGGACAAATCGACGGGCGCAACCACGCTGGATGTCGCCAAACGGCTGCTTGACTACGGTTTCCATGCGCCGACTATTTATTTCCCGCTGCTTTTCCACGAGGCGATAATGATTGAACCGACAGAGACGGAATCGAAGGAGACTCTCGACAATTTCATCGAGGTTATGCACAGGAT
>CAVEHG010000041.1:0-10698 GCA_963615405.1 bacterium
GTCCGTCATAAACGAAAAAACCGCCGATTCGAAAATTTCGATCGACGATTTTTTACTTTTTTATATATTCTAAATTTTTTTTTGAGGTTTTCCCGCTCAAACCGGGCGGATGAGGGATAAGAACATATAGATGTGGGATGCGGACATCATATGATCAGCAATGCGTCACCATACGGACCGAACTTGTACCCCTCGTCAAGCGCCACCTTGTAGGCGTGCATAACATTTTCATAACCACCGAACGCTGCCACCGACATCAGCATAGTCGATTCCGGAAGATGAAAATTGGAAACGATCGAGTCAGGAACGACAAAACGGTAAGGCGGGAATATGAATTTGTTCGTCCACCCGTCATAAGGCTTCACCTCGTCGTTCGTGGTCACAAAGGTTTCAAGACCGCGCATCACGGTTATTCCGACCGCAAGCACCCTGTGTCCGCTTCTCTTTGCCGTGTTTATCACATCGGCAGCCTCGGGAGTGATGATGAGCCTCTCGGAATCCATCTTGTGCTTCGAAAGATCCTCGACATCGACGGACCGGAAATGACCGATTCCCATATGAAGAGTTATGAAAGCCTTGTTTATGTCCTTGAGTATCATTCTGTTGAGCAACTCGCGGCTGAAATGCAGCCCGGCGGCCGGAGCACACACGGCACCCTCCTCAGTCGCGAAGATCGTCTGGTAGTTTTCTGCATCTTCCTTTGTCACAGCAGGTTTCACCCATTTCGGAACCGGAGTCTCACCCAGGGCGAAAAGAGCCTCCTTGAACTCGTCGTAGCCGCCGTCATAGAGGAAACGGAGTGTCCTTCCGCGGGAGGTGGTGTTGTCAATAACCTCTGCCACAAGGCTTTCATCGTCTCCGAAATAGAGTTTGTTGCCAATTCTTATCTTGCGGGCCGGATCGACAATGACATCCCACAGCCTCTGCTCGCGGTTGAGTTCCCGGAGAAGAAAGACCTCAATCTCCGCTCCGGTCTTCTCTTTTTTGCCGTAAAGTCTCGCCGGGAACACCCTGGTATTGTTCAGGACAAATGTGTCTCCCTTCCCGAAATATTCAATTATATTCTTGAAAATCTTGTGCTCGATTTCTCCGCTGTCCTTGTGGAGCACCATCAGACGGCACTCGTCACGCCATACTGGCGGTTCGGAGGCAATCCTGTCAGCCGGAAGGCTGAAATTAAACTGTGAAAGCTTCATATATATGTCTACTTAAGTTTCGCATGTACCCTATGTCTATTTATGCAAACATATATTATACGACATTTTCAGGATTTTGTTTCACATTATGCCTCAAAACCTCCGAAATCGACTTTTTCTGCCTCACCGCTCTTTAGTCACCCCCCTCCCCGCCGCACAAAATTGGGGATGACTAAAAAGGGTTTTAGTCATCCCTTTTCTCTAAACACCTCTATGATGGAGGGGAAGGTATTCCTCAGATACCCCGCCAGCGCCGACCGCGGCACCCACGCCGCCCTGGAAATATCCTCCTCGCGTTGCGGAGTGAGATCCGTCGGATCATTGTAGAGCATATCGAACCACCAGGTATGCTTGAGATGCCACATCCCGTTGCGGCGATAGCAATGATCTGTAACGCAAATCAATTCCCTGAGAATCAGCTGGTTCACTCCTGTTTCCTCCTGCACTTCGCGCAGAGCGCAGGTCTGGATGGTCTCACCTGCCTCCTGATGCCCCTTCGGCAGATCCCACAATCCGTTTCGGTTAATCATCAGATAGTCTCCGCGGCGGTTCGAGACCAGTCCCCCGCCGGCACAGACCTGGACAAATTCAGCGCATATCTTCTGGTAGGTCTGCTCCACATTCGGAGTGGGGATATAAATCCTCTGCAGCGAATCAGACATTTCGAACATATCGATGAGCTCGTGTATGCCGAACCGGTCCGCCAGCTGAAAAACCACCGCATTCGGATCCGAGAGTGCCGGTTCTGTCGGCGGGCATATTATGATGCACCGCTTTTCAAAATATATCCTGTGAATTTCCATCGTTCCGCTATCCGCACTGCGAAAGTTTTTTTAAATTTGCAGACATATCGCCTGACGCGGTGCAAAGATAAGATTTTCCGGCGTACACGGCAATATCCCGGCAAAGAAAGACCCGGCGTAAAAATATATTCGGAAAAAAGGCATTTCACATAGTTATGGTGACTTACAACAGCAAGAAAGGCACGGTGGCCAAGGCTCCGTACGAACTTTATATGGCATTGACCGATCTGAGGAACATCGCGAACATGATTCCGCAGGACAAGAAAGAGGGCGTCACGGCCGACTGCGACAGCATTCACGCGAAAGTCCAGGGATTCGACATAGGCGTTAGAATCATAGAGAGGACTCCTTATTCGCGGCTCGTTCTCAAGGATGACGGGGCTCCGTTTGAGTTCAGGATAACGCTCAACTTCGAACCCGCCGTTTCCGCATCGCAGACGATATTCAGCATCGATGTGGATGCGGATCTGAATTTTATGATGAAGACTCTGCTCGGTTCAAAAATCAAAACAGCTCTGGACAAGGTCGTTGACGGCCTCGCTGACGCCTCCAACGGCAAGATGCCTGAAGGATTCGACGCGTCGAAGTTCGGCCTCTGATCCCGGAAGCGATGAACAGTCCCGCTTTCAGAAAATATCTCGAAGAAGTTTTCGGCTCCCGGGGGGCTGCAAAGATTCTGGCGGCGCTCGGGTGTCCGCCTTCTGTTTCCGTACGCCTCAACCCGGCGAAATGGAAGGCCGGAGAATACGGTCTGACTGAAATCGCCGGGGAGAAAGTCTCCCGGAAAGTCCCGTGGTGCGATAATGGTTTTTTATTGGAAAAACGTCCTGTTTTCACCCTCGACCCCGCGCTGCATTCGGGTTCCTACTATGTTCAGGACTCTTCCTCGATGTTTGTAGGGTTCGTGTTCAGGCAGGTGCTCGGGAAGATGGCCGGGAGTCCGGTGAGGGTGCTTGACCTGTGCGCCGCGCCGGGGGGAAAGACCACAGACATGGCCTCGGGACTGCGCGAGGCGCTTGGCGACGGGTTCCTGCTGGTTTCAAACGAGGTTATGAAAAACCGGGCCGGGACACTTGCGGACAATGTGGCGTTATGGGGAGACCCGAATGTAGCGGTGACATCGGCCGACCCTGCGGCATTTGCGGGACTCACAGGATTCTTCGACATCATCCTGACCGATGTACCGTGCTCCGGAGAAGGAATGTTCAGAAAGGACGGGGAAGCGGCGGAACAATGGTCGGAAGAGACCGTGGCGCTGTGCGCGGCAAGGCAGCGGAGAATACTCGCCGATGTCTGGCCGGCTCTGGCTCCGGGAGGCACGCTGATTTACTCGACCTGCACTTTCAACCGTCTGGAGAATGACGGGAATGTGGAATGGATCGCCTCGGAACTCGGGGCGGAACTGCAGAATATCGACTGCCCGTTCGATGGGCCGATGCGAACAGATTGCGGATTTTCGCTTGCTCCGGGGTATGTGCCGGGAGAAGGTCAGTACTGCGCCGTGCTGAAGAAATACGGGGATGAACACTTTGGAAAAGAACACCACGAACGTCTTGGAGCTGAACGCCACGGAAGACGGGAAAATGCCGGAACAGCCCTCAGGGGTCTTGCGGAAATGTTCTCGACCGGTGTATCCTTCCGTGAAAGGAACGGACTGACCATCGCGGTGCCGAGGCTGACAGAGGCGGAACTCGCTGCAGTAGAAGGTGTTCTGAAGCCGGTTTCGGCAGGGGTGGCCGTCGGTACGATGAAGGGAGACTGTCTGGTTCCGTCGGCAGACCTCGCTCTGTCTTCAATTCTCCGGGACGGCGCGTTCCCGGATGCCCCGCTTGACAAAAAAGCCGCGCTGGAATTTCTCCACCGCGACAGTATAAAACTTGAGGATTCACCCCTCGGGTATGTCTCAGTCTCTTACAACGGCTGCAGGCTCGGATTCGTCAAGAACATCGGGTCGCGCTGCAACAACCTCCATCCGATGTCCCGGAGGATCCTGATGAATATCAGATAAGTAATTTAATTTTCGCACTTGCGAAACTTGAGTAAGTAAAAATAACTCAATAATCTTTAAGAGACTGTTTCAGGAGATGTTTTCCACGCCGTCTGCAAGGTCTTGTCCACCCCGGCATAAAACCGGTAAAACGCCTCCTCGCCAATCTTCGAGTAACGCCCGACAAGCGCCTTGATCTGCACCATCATATATTCCTTGGACTCATCCCACTCCTCGTCCTTCGGTTTCAGTCCATCCTTCGCGGCAGCATATTCAAGGAACTGCCGGTCAAGCCTCTTCAAGTCAAGCCATTTCTCCAGCTGTCCGAAATCGTCAATCTGAGCGAGTTCTGAACGGTACTTGTCGAACATTGCGCTCGCAAAACGCATAGCCGTGGCCTTCCGGTTGCACTGGATGTGGAAATTCGATGCGCGGGTGGTGTCCATAGGGACGAACACATCCGGGATTATTCCGCCTCCGCCATAGACCGGACGCCCGCCTGCCGTGTAATAGACATCGTCTCTGTTGACCTTGATACTGTCTGCATCGGTCAGTTCCCCGTGGGCATAGCGTTCGTAAATGTCGTAGGCATAGTCATCACCGTAAGGCTTCTGGATGCATCTTCCGGATGGCGTGTAGAATCTCGCGACGGTGAGCCTCAGCCCGCTTCCGTCAGTGAAGTTGATCGGTTCCTGAACCAGTCCCTTCCCGAATGAACGACGGCCGACTATCACTCCCCTGTCATTGTCCTGCATCGCTCCGGCAAAGATTTCGCTCGAAGAAGCCGAACCCTCGTCAATCAGCACGGACAGTTCAATGTCCTTGAGCGTGCCCTTCCCGTCTGCGTCCAGATCGGAACGCGAGCGGTGCAGCCCTTCCATATAGACAACCTTGTCCCCTTTTTCAAGGAATTCGTTGCAGAGCATATAGGCCTGGTCAAGATAACCCCCGGTGTTTTCCCGCAGATCGAAAATCAGATGCTTCATTCCCTGGGCGCGGAGACTGGTCACCGCAGATATGAATTCGACATAGGTCGTCCTCGTGAATTTCGTCAGTTTGAGATACCCCGTTTCGGAATCGAGCATAAACGCCGCATCCACGCAATGCACTGGTATCTTTCCCCTGGTTATGTCAAAAGGGATGATTTCTCCGCTGCGGTTCACGGTAATCGTAACCTTGCTCCCCGACGGCCCCTTCATAAGCCTTACCATCGAGTCCTGGGGAGTCTTCATCCCGGCGATGGTCTTCTCTCCGACACGTATGATTCTGTCTCCCTGCAGAAGCCCGGCCTTTTCCGACGGGCCGCCCGGGATTACGCTGAGCACGATTGCGGTGTCGTTGGGAACATTGAACTGTATGCCTATGCCTTCGAAATTGCCGGCAAGTTCAGTCTCCGATTCCTCAAGCTCAACAGGCGGAAGATATACGGAGTGGGGGTCAAGTTTCCCCATTGCCGCAACCACCGCCGCATCGGTCATCGCCTTCTGGTCTATCGTATCGACATAATTTTCCTGGATCTGCTCAAGAATCAGGTTCAGCTTGCGCCAGCGGTCATAATTTCCGTCAAACTCCCGTGCCGGAGCGGCTGTCTTCACAACTGTGAGAGTTGCAAGAACCCCGATGAGAACCCCCAGCAGGGCGGAAACCAAAGCATAAGTATTGCGTTTGTTCATAATAATTTAAGTATCGCGCTTGCGAAACTTGAGATAATAATCATTCATCTGTCCGGCGGGAATACCTGGACTTCGCGCCGGCGGAATCGGAATTATTCATCGACCTGTTCAACTTCAATTCCGGCACGTTCAAGCAGCTCCACCCCGTCCGCCAGACGATAGGAATCCTTGTACACAACCCGTCTGATGCCGGCCTGAATGATGAGTTTAGCACATTCGACACACGGAGAGGCTGTCACATAGAGGGTTGCCCCCGCGCTGCTGTTGCCTGATTTCGCGACTTTCGTAATCGCGTTGGCCTCCGCGTGGAGCACATAGGGTTTCGTCGCCCCGGTTTCGTCCTCACAGACATTCTCGAATCCCGACGGAGTCCCGTTATAGCCGTCGGAAATTATCATTCTGTCCTTGACGAGCAGCGCCCCCACCTGACGGCGTCTGCAGTACGAATTGCGCGCCCAGACGGCCGCCATCTCAAGATACGCCTTGTCGAACTTTTCCATAATTTTGTGGCAATCAACTATTTGGAGTTTCTCTGGTAAAGATAGCGCTTGATGCTCCTCTTCGGAGTACGCTCAAAATCCTCAGGCATAATCTCCACAGTCTTGACCCGCGCGTAGTTAGGAAGTTCCTTGTTCGCCTCGCCGACCAGCGAATCAAAATAAGCCTGAAGGGCATCTCCGGAAATTCCGTCAACTTCAGCCTGATGGAAATCCGGGTAAATGAGTGCCGTAAGCCCACCGTTATCCTCAATCACAAGAGAATCAACGACATACGCAAGACTGTTGAGCACAGCCTCGATTTCTTCCGGATATATGTTCTGACCTGACGGACCGAGAATCATACACTTGGAGCGTCCCTTGAGATAGAGATATCCGTCCCTGTCGAGAACTCCCATATCCCCGGTTCTGAACCATCCGTCTTCGGTGAAAACGGCTTCCGTGGCTTCCAGATTCCTGTAATATCCGAGAAAGACATTGTCTCCCTTGACGAGAACCTCACCCGGAATGTTCTCCGGATCGGAGGAATTTATCTTTATCGTCATATTCGGCGCGGCCTTCCCGCACGAATACAGCCTTGTTGTCTTCCAGTCGTCGTACGCGATGATCGGGCCGCATTCGGTCATTCCGTAACCCACCGTGAACGGAAAATGTATCTTGCGGAAAAAAGCCTCCACGTCCTTGTTGAACGCAGCCCCGCCGATGATGATTTCGTGGAACCGGCCACCGAAAGCGTTTACAAGTTCTGATTTTATCTTGTTGAGTATCAATTGGTCAAGCAACGGGACACGAAGCAGCTGCCGGATTCCGTTCTTCTCAAGCACGGGACGTACCTTGTTCCTGTAAATTTTCTCTATGACAAGCGGAACGGAAATCACGAGCTCCGGCTTAACCTCGGCAAGAGCCTCCATAATGATTTTCGGGCTTGGCACGCGGGTGAGAAAATGTATGTGAACTCCCCTGCAAAGCTGGTAGAGAACCTCATACATAAGACCGTACATATGTGCCGAAGGCAGCATCGCCACGATATTTGACGTGTTGTTCATATATGGGCAGGCCATCTCGGAGAACTCGAGGTTCGACTGGATGGCGCGGTACGGAATCATCACACCCTTGGAAAATCCGGAAGTCCCGGAAGTGTAGTTGATGAGCGCGAGTTCGTCAGGCTTGTCTTCGTGGTAATCCATATCCCCGGGGCCGAAAGACTCGGGATATTTTTCTCCGAACAGAACATTGAGATGTTCCCGGGCATATGTGATCTTATCTGTCGCCGAATATATGAGTTTGAAAGTGTCAATTCTCACAATTGCCTGAATCTGAGGCATTTCAGATTCCGAAAGACCCTCCCATACTGTCGGATCGACAAACAGGACTCTGGCCTCGGAATGGTTCACCAGATGGTGTATGTTGCCTGGCTTGAATTCGTGAAGAATCGGCACCGGCACTGCCCCGTAGGTCATCGCGGCGACGAAGGAAACCGTCCAGTTCACCTGATTCCTCGCGCAAATGGCCACTTTTGCCCCTTTCTGAAGGCCGCAATACTCGAACAGAACGTGAATTTTGGCTATTCTTTCCGCCAAATCCCTGTAAAAGATTGTCGTGCCCCTATAGTTCGAAAGAGCCGGACATTCCCAATTCTCGCGGAATGCCTGCTCAAACATCTTGTTCACCGATTTGTAAGTCATTTTCTGAAGTTAATTTGTTTTTATTTTCTGTGTCTTGCCATTGTAACTCCCGGCCGAAAGCGACCCGTCAGCGTCCACCTTGACGGCAGTATCCGGCAGCAGCATCGAGTCCCCGCTGAAACAGGTCAGAGTCTGTCCTCCCATAAACGGGAAAATCAGCGTCTGCCTTGAAGTGCGCACCACCCAGAAGGACTTCTGTCCCGCAACGACACGCTCCGGCAATGACACGATCGTATCTGTCGAAGTGATGTCCTGCCAACCCTCGGGAATCTTGCCCTGAAGATTGTACATTCTTATGGTGTTGTCTTCGTGAAGTACGAGAATGTTGTATTTTTTCGCGCCGCTGAAGTCATAGACCGACGGCCCGAGCACAATTTTCTTGCCGAGGTTAAGCGGGAAAGGCTGGACGAAGCGTCCGAGCCGGTCCAGCAGCCAGATTTCAGAACCGGACCCGAAAAGGAACTGAATCTTTCCGTTTGCGAAATAATCGACATTTGAAACAGTCCCGCAGAGTTTCCCGGAGAACGGCACAGTCCAGAGTCCCTTGCCGTTTTCATCGCGCAGGCTGAGCGTCAGGTTCTGATTCTGAACAAGAGTGTTGTTCTTTCCTGTGGCAGAATTCTTCACCGTAAACGGGCCATCCGGGACACTGATGTGCACATCGCGTTCGGTCTGGGGAGCCTTTTCTCTCTTCATATCCGCCTTCGCGATGAGCAGATCGATGCCCGGGAACGGATTCCTGTCGGAAGATATGCAAAAGAAAACCGGCATTATGTCACATCCCGAAAGTTTCGGTGACATTGCGGACGATGCGGACGGAGCGAGCGCGGAGGCGGCGAGGGCGGCATCCTCGTTCGGGGAAAAATATGATATGACAGTACCGGAAACCGGGATCGAGGATTTCAGACCGGCATCACACAGTTTCGAGTAAAGGCTGTATTCAAGCGCCCTCCCTGATGTCCATTCCTCAACAGCCTCGCGGCTTCCGGTGACGAGCCACCCGTTCACCGCCGCGCTGCAGCTTTCATCCTCGCGGGCGAAAAGATCTCCGAAAAGAGCGGCGAGCCAGCCTGAACGTTCAAACGGCTGAACCCCTTCCGTGTCTTTGAGCTTTTTGCACCTTACGAGATTGACAGTCCTGAGAGCGTCCGCGCAACGGAATGAAGCGACTGCGACTTCCTCCGGCCTGAAGGATGAGAACCACGATTCCGGAGAAACTCCGGCGGACTTTGCGAGAGCATCGCGATTTTTCTTCGCGTCCGGAAGCCGCATCAGTTTGTCAAGCCATCCGTCATACGCTTCCTCATATTCTGAAAATGACGAAAGCGGGATTGAGAGAGTCCAAACGGTGTATGAGGGAAGAATTCCGAAAATCTCGGACGAAGAGGACTTGAGAGCGGAAATTACATTGATGAAATCGGTTTTCTGACCCGCTGCAGCAGTTCCGTAGAGTTCGGCTCCGGATTCGGAGAAGGTCATCTCGAAACCGCACCAGCCGGAGAATGAGCACAGGAACTTGTGGTATTTTCTGAAAGACGAAGAGAGCATTTCCGGCAGAATCTGGTCCGCATCGGAAGCGGAAACAAAAAGTGAGGATTTCGACGAAATACGTTCCTGCACCTCGGCAAAGCCTTCTGAATCATAGACAGACACGCCGTCATTTAGATGGCGGAGCGCGGAATTGATCAGATTGGCTTCCGGAGAGACCAGAAGCAGCCGCCGGTTTCTCAATTTGGGCTCCACAGACAGAATCTTTGAACAGTCGCAGTCGGTCGCCGTCAGGCCGCAGTCCCCGGCAATTCCGGAAATCAGGCTCACCTCGGGGTCAAGGGCCGTATCTTCCGGGCGTCCGGCATCAAAAATGAAGAGCGGAACCAGTTTCTTGGAGTATGACAGGGACACCACAAGCGGATTCCCTGAAAGTTCCGGAAGCTGCCCGACTGAAGAAGAAAGTTTCTTCAGAAATGCGTCCGTGCCCTTTTTTGAAGCATCGGAAACAGCAATCCCGGCTGCCGCCGCCTCAATGTCGGAAAATTTTGCCACCGCCACGGCGTTCGACGGAACGGCGCAGAACAGCGGCTCCGATTTTCTTGACTGAGACGGGCGCGAGTCCGAACCGGAACCTCCGAACAGCACGGCCATAAGCACGGCTATGCCGACAACCATTGCTGCCAGGACGGAAAGTCCGATGACAAGAGTTTTTTTATTCATTTGGAAGCTGTTTTTAATTCTCTGTAACAGTCTTATATGGATTCGGGACAGTATTTATACCCGTCAGGGAACCGTACAGATCAGTTCTGCCGCACGGCAACGGCTTCAATCTCGACTTTCACTCCGAGAGGAAGTGCCGCCACCTGAAAGCAGGCCCGGGCAGGCATCTTTTCTGTGAAATATTCCGCATAAACGGCATTCATCGCCTTGAAATCGGCTATGTCAGCGAGAAGGACGGTGGTCTTGACGACATCTGCATAGGAAAGCCCCGCCTCGGCAAGAATCGCCCCGACATTCTTCAGAGCCTGAACTGACTGCTGCTCAATCGTCACCGGAATGCTTCCGTCTGCAGGGTTTACCGGAATCTGTCCGGAAATCCAGACCGTTCCGTTCACTTCAACCGCTTGTGAGTAAGGCCCCACGGCCTTCGGAGCATTCTCCGTCGCTATAATTTTTTTCATATTCTTACTTTTAAAAATTGTGTTTCATTCATGTGTCGGCATCCCGCATCCGCGGAGTCCGAAACAGAGCCTGAATCAGAAACGCAAAGATACAAAAAAAGAGGATGACTTTTCGATCACCCTCTTTTTTGTAGTCCCGAGCAGAATCGAACTGCTATCTAAAGTTTAGGAAACTTCCATTCTAT
>CAVEHG010000042.1:0-1183 GCA_963615405.1 bacterium
GACTCTGCGAGTCCGTAGTCCTCTTACCCCCAGTCGGCGTTCGCCGACAGCCCCGAGGGGCATACCGACTTCACCTTGTTCCGTCGGGCGACTCCGTTCCTGCGTTTCACTCCGTCTCGCCGTCGCGGCGGCTTGTGCCGCCTTGTTCGTCCACGCTGTGCGCAAAAAAAATGAGCCACGGACTCTGCGAGTCCGTAGTCCTCTTACCCCCAGTCGGCGTTCGCCGCCTTATTCCCTTTGTTCAAAAGAATTGAGCGTTTCGCCGTCCCAGACGAGGTAGGGCGAAGATCGGAACCAGTCTTTGACCATCCGGAAATTCGCTCCGCACGGGAGCGTGAGATTGACAAGAGAGTGGAGATGGCCGAAAATGAAATAATCCACGTGCTGCCTTTCCCCGAACGACTCCGCAAATTTATATAGAGGCTCGTCTTCGTTCCGGAAAACATACTCCGTCTTGTGTTTCAGGCGGTTGCGCTTTGACCAGGAGTTGCCGAGGCGGAAAGCGAACCACGGATGCAGGGTGCTGAAAAGCTTCTGGAGCGGGCGGCAGTGGAAGATTCCGGAAAGAAACCGGTAGCCCGGAGGAACAGGGCCGAGCCCGTCGCCGTGGCCAAGGCAGAAGACTTTTCCGGAAATGGTTGTGACACAGGGCTGTTCAAGCCTCTTCATCCCGAGAGATTCGAAGTAGGAATAGCACCAGACATCGTGGTTCCCGCAGAAGAAATAAACGTTCACACCCCGGTCAATCAGATCGAGAATTGCCGCAAACACACGCACATAGCCCTTCGGAACGACATCGCGGTACTCATACCAGAAATCCCATATATCCCCGAGCATATAGAGGCTCTCTGTCTCCCGGGGCAAAGAACGGAGAAACCTGACGAACCGCGCCTCCCTGTCCTGCGGATCCTGCACATCGCAGCCAAGGTGCACGTCAGCGACGAAATATGTGAGGTTTTTTGCCATCGAAGTCAGAAATATTGCGGGAATATTTTCCAATATATAATGTCACCCTGCTGGGCTTCATACATTTATGCAAATATGAATATGAGAGCGGCGACGACGGCGCAGTAGAGCGCGAACCAGCCGAGTTTCGTCTTCTTCACAAGGGCAATCATTACCTTGCAGGCGAAAAGTCCAGCAACGAACGCGGACAGGAATCCGAGAAGGAGTGGAAGTGCGC
>CAVEHG010000042.1:1193-10675 GCA_963615405.1 bacterium
GAGGCCATCTCGCCGCCGACGATTTCAAGGAACGCCTCACCGAGAATAGGAACGAGAACCATCAGGAACGAGAACTGGGCCATCACATCACGTTTCACTCCGCAGAGAAGCCCGGTGGCGATGGTCGTGCCTGAGCGTGACAGCCCTGGGAGAACCGCAACCGCCTGTCCGAGTCCGACCGTAAATGCCTGCCAGTAAGAAATCCCGTTGCGGGGACTTGCAGAGCCGGCTGTTTCCTGTTTCGCAGCAGCCCCTGTCTCAACTTGACCGTCTGCCGATGTAAAACCGTTTTTTTCTGATGAAACATCCACAGGTCCCCCGCGCCTGCAGCGGCGGCAGAAGAACGCCTTGAGCCCGGTAACATTGTCGGAAAGCAGGAGCAGCAGCGCAGTGGCAAGCAGAGCGCCGGCAACCACATATATCGAAGAACCGAATATCCCTTCGACAGCCTCCTTGAAGAACATCCCGACGATGAAGACCGGAATCATCGACACACATATCTTCAGCACATAGTCCGTCCCTTCATTGAACCGCGACGGATGCGCGATGCTCCTGAACAGTCCGTCCTTTACGAAAAGCGACTTCAGAAGTCCCCAAATCTGCCTTCGGAACACCACAATGGTGCTCAGAACCGTGGCTGCGTGCACAACGACCTCAAACACGAGATCCCCGCCGGCATCAATTCCGAGCAGTTCCTTCCCTATCTGCAGGTGACCGCTGCTGCTCACCGGCAGAAATTCGGTCAGACCCTGCAAAAGTCCGAGCAATATGGCTTCAAACCATTCCATATTATTTCCTGTTAATTCCCATTATGGCGACGATTTCCACGATGATGCCGACTATTATCACCAGCGGAGCGGCGACGAGTCTCTGAACATCAAAGATTTCATAGCTGAACACCTTGGGATCGCCGCTCGCACCTCCGCACATCAGAATGTATCCGGCCGCCATCACGACCAGCCCGGCGAGCAGAAGCCTCAACCCTCTGGGGGTCATCGCCATATTTTTGGATTCTTTCACACTCTTGTCCATATTACTTGACTTAAGTTTCGCATGTACCCTAACACGTAGTGTGTTCGTGGGTTACCCGTATCGGGGTGGGTTAAATCCCACGCATTTTTTTTACTTCAGTTTCGCAAATACCGGGGATTCGGCAGCCCCATATATTCGACGGTTTAAAAATACAATTCCGCCTTGTTCAGCGACAGAAGCCTGTTCACTGTAAACCACGTGCTCGCGAGACAGATGAGAAGCCCGCACGCCACCACAATCGCAATGACCTCCAGCAACATCCCGGCGTTGAACACCGCAAACATCTGTTCGAACTGTCCCTTGAGCAGGAACAATCCCGCAATTATCATTATTATCGCTATGAACGCGGCTAGAAGCCCCTGGAACGCGCTCTGGAAAAGGAACGGTCTTCGGATGAATGCCCCGGTCGCGCCGACCATCTTCATCGTATGGATCGAGAAGCGTTTCGAGTAGATGCTGAGCCTCACCGTATTGTTGATCAGCACGAACGAGATGAAAAGCAGAAGGGCGATGAACACAGCGAGAAAGAGCGAAATCTTGCTCAGGTTTGAATTGAGAGCCTCCACCAGCGACTGCTGATAGACGACCTCCTCCACCTCCGGTGACTTCTCAAGAATAGCCTTCACCGTAGAGAGGGAATCCGGTGACACATAATCAGCCTTGAGCGTCAGGTTGATCGAGGCCGGAATCGGAGCCGTTTCGAACACCCCGAGAAAATCCTCGCCGAGAAGCTGCGCCATCTCCTTTGCCCCCTGTTCTTTCGATACATAGGAAGAACTCTTCACAAACGGCTGAGCATCAATGGATTTCTTGTACCTGAGGGTCGCGGATTCGCCAACGCTACGCTTCATCATCACGCTGACCTGCATATTCTCACGCAGATAGTCCGACACTCCGCGCTCGGAAACGAGCAGCAGCCCGGAAATGCCCACGAGCAGCAGCACAAGGGAAATGCTGACCACGGACGAAAGCATTGCACGGACGTACCGCTTCCTAACTATCTTGTTGTCGTTCAATTCCATAATCAAAAATATCCCCACATCAAGGCTTGTGGCGCGATCGTGGCTTTCCCCCACATTATCGTACCTCAACCCCAACGCATTTCCTGCATATCCCTGCCGGAGCAGAAAAGCGCGCAGCCGCCAAAGTTAGCGATTTTACAAAAAATTTTACTATCTTTGTGGAGATTTGTGTAAAAATAAATTCACTATGGGAAATTCCACCAAGCGAGTTCTGTTCGTCAATTCCGAAATATATCCGTATCTTCCGGAAACGGAGATTGCGAAGATCGGAAGATACCTGCCTCAGGGAATTCAGGAGCGGAAAAAGGAAATCCGTTCGTTCATGCCCAGGTACGGATGCATCAACGAAAGGAAAAACCAGCTCCACGAGGTCATTCGCCTCTCAGGGATGAACATAATAATCAACGACGTCGACAGACCGCTCGTAATCAAGGTCGCGTCAATATCGCCGGCGAGGATGCAGGTCTATTTCATTGACAACGAGGACTATTTCCACAGAAAACAGACCTTCGCGAACGAAAACGGGGAATTTTTCGAAGACAACGACGAAAGGGCAATATTCTTCGCCAGGGGCGTGCTCGAAACCGTGAAAAAGCTCAGATGGGCTCCGGACATAATCCACTGCCACGGATGGATTTCCCAAATCCTGCCGCTCTACCTCAAGAAAGCCTATATCGACGATCCTATTTTCTCCGGCAGCAAGGTGGTACTCTCCCTCTATGACGACACACCGAAGGCGACTTTCGCTCCGGAATTCAGAAAACTCGTAAAATTCGGAAACATCAGCGACGCGGACACTGAACTGCTCGAAGGCGCTGACGGCACAGACCTTGCTAAACTCGCGGTGCACTGGTCGGACGGAGTCATTTTCGGCAGTGCCGGAGTCCCGAAGGAAATTACGGATTTCTGCGCAAGTGAAGGGGTCAGAACGCTGCCTTTCGATGCGCAGGCACTTGCGGACGGCTCATACATTGACTCGTATAACAGTTTTTACGACAGTCTCTAATGGAATTTTTCAGAAAATTGACGGTGGTCTGCTCTGCGGTCGTGGCATCGCTCTGCGGAGTTTCCTGCATTGATGCGGACGACACTCTCGGACAGGATTATATTCCCGCATCACACAAATGGCAGGTCATAAACACGAGCCTCGATATCAAAAGCATAGAAATGGCGCTCTCCGATGAACTCGGAGGATACAGTTCACGAAGAATGTGCGTCGGCGGAGTTGAAGACAGCGAATTCGGCTGGGACGAGCGTGAAGCGGCATTCTCCCTGATTCCTATTGCGGACACGGCGGAGTTCAGCCTCGGCGAAAACCCGGAGTTCGTCCGCTTCCATTTCGCAGTCGGGCTGGACTCCCTCTCGTTCAAGGATGCGAATCAGGAACACATAATCCAGAATATCAGGGTCTATGAGCTCCAGAAGCCCATCGATGAGAACATAGTCTATGCCGGCAAGGGACTCGACGGGCTGTACGACACATCCCTCGGCACGGTTACAGAGGGTATACCGAGCTACAACGGAGGCGACTCCCTCTCTTTCGACTTCACGCGCGAATTCGGGGAAAAGTACATAAAGAAACTCTCCGCGATGAAACTGGACTCGGTGAGCAACTACATAAAGGAACTTCCGGGTATATGCATACGCGCCGACAGGTCAGCCTCAGGCAGCGGAAGAATCAATATGTTCAAGGTTGCCGTCAGCACCAACGACTACAACTACATCACCGGAAACTACGCCGAGCTGAGCATACGCTCCACCTTCGACGACCGCGGACCGATTGATACGTCCATAGTCTTTATGATCGGCCCCGCGTCCATGATCGGGGAAAGCAGCACAAGCCTGCCGACCCAGTACTCATTCAACATCTGCCGCAGCGAGAACAAAACCCCGTCCGGAGCAGACGGCGAGACCATCTACATCGGCGGCGGCTGCGGAATGAAGCCGGTCATCAGAGCGGAAGGCTTGAAGCAGGCTGTTACGGACGCGATTCGCACGTCGATGCTGGAGAGTATGAACACGGACGAATCCTTCGCAGACAAGAGCGACAGCGAGAAGCAGGATATCATTGAGAAGACGATAAGCGACAGAAAGATCGTCATAAACAAAGCCACGGTGGTTCTTCCGTATCAGACTGACTCCGACTATAGCGGTTCTGACTGCTGGCCGAAGATTCTCAGCCCGACCTGCCGTCTCATCGGGACAAGAACAGTGACTGTGGACGGGGCAAGCAGCGAGCAGGAGGTGATTTCGTTCGCCGGGCTCACAGACGCGAGCGTTTCCAGCGAAAACCAGGGTAACATCAACCGCTCGCTGGACCGCTATCAGCCTGACGTGAGCCACCACATCCAGGAACTTCTCCGCCTGTCGAAAAAGGACGATGAAAGCGACGCTGACTACGCCAGGAAGGTGTCCCAGTATGACATCTGGATGCTGATCGTGCACAGCGAAACCAACGAATCGTCAAGTTCTTCAAGCAATTCCTCCTACAACGACTACCTAAGCGCCCTCGCCTACAGTTCCTACTACAACAGTCTCTACAATGGCTACGGTTACGGTGGATATGGCTATGGCTACGGAAGTTACGGCTACGGAAACAGCTACTACAACAACTATTACAACTATATGATGATGGCGGCATACGCCTCCCAGTCAAGTTCGACAAGCACAAGCACCACCACTGAGCTCGACAAGGACCGATACTACAGTTGCCGTCTCTACGGGCCGAATTCAGCGGGGAAGAAGCCGACGATGATTATTACCTATTCCTTCCCGACAGAATAAGGGAGGGAATGAATAAAAAGCGGTCTACTGCGTTACTCTCCTTGCCAAAATCCTCACAACCAAAAGGTTGCTCCGGTATTTGGCGTCGTCGAGAGCCTTGTATCCCATCTTTTTATTCATCCCCTCCTCCCCACGCACAACAGAAGCGGTCTACGGCGTTCCTCTCCACCGCACAAAAAAGGGATGACTAAAAATCTTTTTAGTCATCCCCTTCAGATTTCGAAACCGGAAATTATTTGCCGGCTTTCTCTGCGACTTTCTTCTCGACATAAGCGATTGCATCGGCAACTGTCGCTATTTTGCCTTCTGCCTCATCATCCGGTTCAAGATCGAACTTGTTTTCAAGAGCCATGATAAGATCAACACTGTCAAGTGAATCAGCGCCAAGATCATTGGTGAAGTTTGCGCTATCGGTAACCTCTGACGGTTCTACGCCGAGTTTGTCAACGATGATTGCCTTTACTTCTTCTGCAATTGTGGACATAATTGAATCTTTTAAATTATTATTTGTTTCTACGATTTTCGTCTGTTCATCGCCCGCTCGGGCTGTCGTTTCGCGTAACAAAATCTTGGCAAAGTTAGAAAAAAAATATTAATCCGCAAAAACCGCCCTCTGAGGCAAGGAAACGGAAGGGGAATTTGCAGAATGCGGGGATATGACTAACTTTGTGAGTACACGCTGAAAAACTGTTTTGAAAGCTATATGAAAGGGAAATATATACTCGGAGCATTCGATTGGTTTCTGATTCTCGGGGTCATCGGGTGCAATGTCATTTATTCGGTTATTACTGCGTCCGAAGGCTTCGATTTTCTCGGATTCACTGCGGCGGTCGCCGGGATAGTCTGCGTTGTGCTCGCGGCAAAGGGAAGCATCTGGAATTATGCGTTCGGAATCGTTCAGGTCAGCCTATATGCCTACATTTCGTGGAGTTCGACGGCCTACGGAAATGCGGCGGTGAATGCGCTGTACTACTTCCCGATGCAGTTCATCGGGTGGTGGCAATGGAGCCGCAGAGGCGCCGGGACCGGAACGGGCGCGGAGAATGCCGTTACTTCGCGCAGGCTTTCGAACAGGATGCGCGTTCTGACCGGTCTCGGAATCGCGGGACTGACGGTGGGACTTGCGTTCATCCTCAGGCATTTCGGAGCCGGGCAGCCGTGGATAGACGCATTCACGACAGTTCTCTGCATTGTGGCACAGGCTCTGATGACGCTGGCGTTCGTGGAGCAGTGGTGGCTATGGATTGTCTTCAATGTGTTCACGGTGATAATGTGGTCAGTGTTCGTGGCAACCGGGACAGAGCACGCCGTGCCTATGCTGATAATGTATGTCTTCTATCTGATGAATTCTGTGAACGGGCTCATCAGCTGGCGTCGTCTTGCACGGGGAAATTCATAACGAAGAAGTGCGCGGGCTCCCCCCATACGTGGTAACCGCCGAAAACCTGATGAATTCGGGTGTATGCGATGATTAAAGGAATAGAACGGTTATAACGGATAGAATGGGTTATAACGAACAGAACGAACAGAACGGATAGAATGGATATAACGGATATATCGGGCAAGAATTTGACGGTCAGGGAAAAGATTGCTCTGTTTCCCCATCAGCCGGGAGTATATCGCTACTACGATGCTGACGGGACGGTCATTTATGTCGGGAAGGCGAAGGATCTGCACAAGAGGGTGGCGCAATATTTCGTAAAAGAGGAGAGGCTCACGCGCAAGACGGCGGTGATGGTTTCGAAGATTGCGGACGCCCAGTATTCGGTGGTGGAGACGGAAGCGGACGCGCTGCTGCTGGAAAACAACCTGATAAAACAGTATAAACCGAAATACAACATACTTCTGAAGGACTCGAAAACCTATCCGTGGATATGCGTGAGCGGAGATGAGTTCCCGAAGGTTTTTCTCACTCGGAGAGTGGTCAGGGACGGATCCCGCTATTTCGGTCCCTATTCGAGCGTTATGCACGCGAGGGCCCTGGTCGAACTGTTCCACGACATCTACCCGATACGTACCTGCAACAACAAAATCACCTCAGAGTCCATTCTCCGGGGAAAAACGCGCCCTTGCCTGAACTTCCACATCGGGAAATGCCGTGGATGCTGCTGCGGGGGCATTTCGCAGAAAGAATACGCCGATAATATCGGGGAGATTGTGCGTCTGCTGAAGGGAGGCGGCCGGGAGATGATTGCGCACTACCGGAAACTGATGACAGAGGCGGCGGAAAGGATGGATTTCGAGGAGGCGCAGGAGTACAAGACGAAGATGCAGGCGCTGGACAAGCACTACAGCAAGTCACTAATCCAGAGCGCGATGCAGGGAAGTTACGATGTGTTCTCTCTCGTGATTGACCCAGGGGAGGCGTTCGGGAACTTTATGAGGGTCGTGGACGGTTCTGTCGTGCAGTCGCTGAACCTCGGATTCAAAATGAACATTGAGGAAGAGCAGGAGACCGTGCTGGGGACATTCATCGGGGAGGTTGAGGCGAAGTTCGGACAGCTGTCGCACGAGGTCATAGTCCCGTTCCTTCCGGATGTGGAGATTGACGGCGTAGAATACAGGATTCCGGTGCGCGGAGACAAACTGGCGCTGCTGGAACTGAGTGCGAAGAATGCGAAGGAGATGAGATTCAACGCAATGAAGCAGCGTGAGCACACAGACCCGGACAATTTCAGAATGAAGGTTATGGAGGAACTCCGCGACGCGCTCGGAATGAAGGAACTGCCTCGGCATATCGAGTGTTTCGACAATTCGAACATCCAGGGAACGAACCCTGTTGCCTCCTGCACAGTGTTCAGGGACGCGGCTCCGTCAAAGAAGGACTACAGGCACTTCAAGATTAAGACAGTGGTCGGGGCGAACGACTTCGCCTCCATGAAAGAGGTTGTGAACCGGCGCTATTCACGGATGCTCGCCGAGGCTCCGGACGATCTTCCGCAGCTCATCGTGATTGACGGTGGTAAGGGACAGCTTTCGTCGGCTTATGAAGCGCTCTACGAACTGGGGCTGACGGACCGGCTGACGGTCATTGGCCTCGCAAAAAGGCTTGAGGAAGTCATCCGTGTCGGAGACCCCTACCCTCTCTTTCTCGATATGAACTCCCAGGCATCCAAGGTTCTCCGTCAGATCCGCGACGAGGCGCACCGTTTCGGCATCACCTTCCACCGCAACCTCCGCAGCAAAGCCCAGATTGAGTCCGCCCTCAGCAAAATCTCCGGAGTGGGGCCGAAGACCGAACAGAGGCTCATCCTGCATTTCGGATCAGTCGCCCGCATCGCCGCCGCCCCGGAAAGCGACATCGCCGCTCTCGTCGGCCCAGCCCTTGCCTCCAGAATCAAATCTGCTCTGACTGCCAAATAAAAAAAAGAGGGTGACCAAAAAGTCACCCTCTTTTTTATATATGCGATTTCCTCGCTTATTTACGGTCGCGGCGCTCCCTGCGGTCTCCGCGGTCACGACGGTCTCCGCGACGGTCGTTTCTGCGGTCGCCTCCACGGTTGGAGCCTCCCTGAGCCTGCTGCGCGGCGATGCCTGCGTTAGGTGAGAGATCCCTCTTGCCGTAAACCTCGCCGTTGCAGATCCATACCTTCACTCCGAGAACGCCCACCTTGGTGTGAGCCTCTGCGAGTGCGTAGTCGATGTCTGCACGGAAGGTGTGAAGCGGTGTACGGCCTTCCTTGATCATCTCGCTTCTTGCCATCTCGGCGCCGCCTACACGGCCGCTTATCTGAACCTTGATGCCCTCAGCTCCGACACGCATTGTTGAAGCGATGGCCATCTTGATTGCACGGCGGTAGGAAACACGGCCCTCGATCTGGCGAGCGATTGAATCTGCCACGATGTGAGCGTCAACCTCAGGCTTCTTCACCTCGTAGATGTTGATCTGAACATCCTTTGAAGTCACCTTCTTGAGCTCTTCCTTGAGCTGATCTACGGCTGTGCCGCCCTTTCCGATGATAACACCCGGTCTTGCGGCGTGAATTGTTACGGTGATAAGTTTGAGGGTCCTCTCAATCACGATCTTTGAAAGGCTTGCCTTTGCAAGACGGCTCTCAAGATATTTACGGATCTTGTAGTCCTCAGCGATTTTCTCCGCGTAGTTACCACCACACCAGTTAGAGTCCCAACCACGGGTGATACCGATTCTGTTGCTGATAGGATTTGTTTTCTGTCCCATATTCTTATTCCTCCACTGTTGTTGATGGTTTCTTGACGTCAAGGATTACAGTAACGTGGTTGGAACGCTTGCGGATCCTGCCGGCCCTTCCCTGCGGGCAAGGACGGATTCTCTTGAGTGTACGACCCTCATCGACCATAATGGTCTTGATGTAAACATTACCGTTGTCGAGTTCCTTCGTGTTCTCCGGATTCTTGGCTTCCCAGTTGGCGATTGCGCTGCGAACGAGCGTGCCAAGCGCCACTGAAGGATGCTTTTTGGAGAATTTGAGGATATCGAGGGCGCGGTTCACTTCAACGCCGCGGATGATGTCTGCAACGAGACGCATCTTGCGCGGAGACGTCGGAATGTCATTCGCCTTCGCGATGGCTGTCTGTCTTTTTATTTCTTTCTGCCTCTCGGCCATTTGTCTTTTACGAGCTCCCATAATTACTTTCTCATTTAAAATTATTTACGATTGCCCG
>CAVEHG010000043.1:0-10608 GCA_963615405.1 bacterium
CGTCTGACCGACAACAAGGGCAGAACGGTGGACTTCAAGAACACGATCCTCATTATGACCTCCAACGCCACCGAGGCTCAGCTTCACGAGACGATGCGTCCGGAATTCCTCAACAGGATTGACGAGATAATCACTTTCGGGCAGCTCACAAAGGACGACATCAGGGAGATCCTTCACTTGCAGATGGATGCCCTGAGGGCAAAACTGGACGAGAACGGAGTGGGCATCCGCTTCACGGATGCGTTCGAGGACTATATGACCGACGAGGGCTACGACCCCGCCTACGGCGCAAGGCCGATCAAGAGGCTGATGCAGAGGGAGCTTGTGAACCTCATCGCGAAAGCAATCCTCGAAGACCGCGTGCACAAGGGATCGACTGTCAAGGTGGACGTCCGCGACGGCCAGGTCGTCATCGGGGCCGAATAAGGAACCGGATTCCTGGGGGCGGTCAGTTTAAAGGCTGTCAGTATATCAGCTCCATCTTGTCAACCCACAGGGTGGAGCCCGGGCCCCCGATGAGGTAGTCGCCCAGGTAGCTGGATGCGCAGGTTATGATCAGATGGGACGGCACGGTCTCGGTGTCGCGGTACTCAAGCGGGATCTCAACCTGTTGCCAGCCGTCCGTCGCCCCGCTTACAAGGTGACCGAACGCTATAATGCCCTCGGAAGAGGAGTTGTAGTAGATTTTCTTCGAAGTGTTGACCCTTACAGGGGAGTCCGGAACGCCTTTCATTACCTTGTAGTCCCATTTCCCAACTGAAACGGCAATTTCGCAGCGGTCAGGGTCGCCAACCTTGACGGACTGGCCCACAGGAGCCTTGTCAATATTGGAGGCGATGAGTTTGCCCGGATTGTATTTTATCCAGAGACGCAGCGCGTGAGGCCTTGTGGTCCACGGACGGCCATAGTTCACCGCACCGCCGGTCGTGCCTTCAAGTCCGGCGAAACGACCGGTGAAGATGTTTCCGCAGGCAAGAAGCCCCACAAATTCTATCGACTCACAGCGAACCGACCACTCTCCGTCCATCTTTTCATTGTTGTCCGGATAGGTCAGAACGATTCCGAGGCTGCCAGTGCCCGCCACGGCGCTCTTGCCGCCCTTTCCGTCGCCGGAAGAGACCATCTCGTTGCCCTCTCCGTTGCCGGATGCCCACCAGATGTCCTGAGATTCAGGGTCGGAGCAGGCAGGGTTGAACCATTTGTAGTAGGTCGCTCCGCTCACGAGGCTGAAATTCTCGAAACTGTTGTTCGGAAGCTGACGCTCCGGATCGGTCGTAAACTCATCAGCCTCGGTCATCTCCTCCGAAGCCCCCTCTCCGGTGAAGGCATAGAACTCATATGTCGTACCCCCGGTGAGATTTTCGATGTGAGCTGTGAACTGGCCTCCGTCGAAGGTAAGCGCTGACTCAGGGACCTGCGTCCAATCTCCTATGCTGCCTTTTTCTCTGTATCTGAAGCCATTGGTCTGTCCTGCTATTCCCTCCGCCGTGAGATAGACTTCCTTCGCCCAGATGTTCTTCTTTTTCACCCTGACCGTAATGTCCGTCTGCTCGACAAAAAGCTTCCAGACATCTTCCTGCTCCATTTTCCTGCCGTTGTAATTCACGTTCACCTCCACATCAATTCCGCCTGAAGAGAAATCCTTCAGCTGATCCATCCCCGGGATATATGTACTTATACCCTTGGGACCGAGTTTGAGTGAAGTCACTTTGATGTCAGACAGAGAAACTCCCTTGCGGACATAGGCAATCATCCTGTGGTTCGCATCATCGATGAAAGTCGCCCCCACCTGACCGTCCACAGTGAAATAGCGCTCGATTGGACGGGAAGCGGCGATTGTCCACAGATAGTTCTGGTAAGTGCTCAGCACCACTGAAAACGGCTCAGAGAGGTCGTGTTTGCCAATGATTTCCTGCGACAGCCTGACATTTTCAACATCAATCTCGCAGCCGGTAATCCTCACGTTCTCAAGATCCACGGTCTCGCCGAGGGATATGGTAACCGTCCGGGAAGTCTGCGAAATGCTCTCCTGTCCTATTTCCCCCACTCCGTCCACAGTCAATGAAAGGATGTGCGGAACAACAGTCGGATAGGGGATGTCGTTCTTCACACAAGAAGTGAGAAGAAACGCGGCAAAAGACGATATGAGAAGAAAACGTTTCATTTCAAATGGCTACAGATGTACCGTGAGACCGAAATTTATCGCAAGAAGGTCTATGCGTGCCTGGGCGCGGAAATAATTCTTTTCTCCGCTGAACACCCCGTCCCTGTACCCCCGCGAGTTATTGTAGGAGATGTCGGCAAGGCTCAGATATGCGAATACGGAAATCGTGTTCATCGGGAAATAAACCAGTCCGGGGCTTAGCGAGAGGCTTATTTTGTGGGTTATCGTGTAATTCGCCCCTCCGGTCGCGATGTCCGTCCTGGATCGGGTATATCCGAGCGAAGTGTCGAGGAAAACTCCGATACGTCCCCTGTCGTCAAGTCCCACATAGGAACGGTTGAAAACCGCGCCTCCGTAGGAAATCGTCTTCGCGCGGACATCCTTGAGGTCGTAGGTGAAATTGCCGAGAAGGTCGAAGGTGGACTCGTCCACGTTGCAGTTCCCGTTGGTGTAGCGCATCCTCAGCCCCACGGCGTGATTGTCCGAATAGGCATAGGCTCCATTGATGGAAATCCTCGCCAGAGAAAGGTAGGTGTTGGTATTGTCAAGCAGCAGAAGGAACTCGGCATTGTCCGAGGAAAGGTTCATATATGCCGCCGACATCCCTATCTGCCAGTCGTTTTTCGGAATTATCAGATGTGACTTCAGACTGCGGCGGCTCACTCTGGTCGTGTCTCTCGAAATATGTCTCCCCATCAGAAGAGGAACCCTCTTCGCTCTGGCGGAGTCGGTTCTCTGGCTTGCCGCGGCAGGGAGTGTCGAGAGGGCGAAAACCGAAAGAAGAAGAATAAATATCCTTTTCATATCCATACCCCCTCCCTATAAATAATATGCGAGACCCACCGCTATGGAGGCGAGGTTCAACATAAAACTCGCGTTGCTGTTGCTGCTCGACCCGCGGGAAACCTGATTGTGAATCTGGTCTGTCCAGGCATAGTTGAAGCCCAGCACTCCGACACTCAGCTCCAGAGCCAGATGATTGTTGAGAAGAGCTGTAACTCCCGGATTTACACCTACATAGAGCTTGTACTGATTCGTGAACGAACCCTTTGTCTCCCCGCTTTCCTCGGCGGTGTTGCGCACTTTCCCGAGCGAGCCCCCAAGTTCCACCTGGGCGAACATCGAGAAACGTCCTGAAGAACCGAGCGGGATGAACGGGCGGAACGCCGCAGCCGCGCCGAAACGCTGGCTGAGACGGTTATAGTCCTTCACGCTCATATTTATCTCTGACACAGACAGACTGGCGCTCTCAAGATCAATGAGACTGCGGCGGTAGGAAAGGCTCGCGCCCACGGCGATGTTGTCCCTTATCATATAAAGGAAAGTCGGAGTCGCAGAGATGGTGTAACCGCTGTAGTTGATTCCATCGATGACAAGCACACTGTAGTTGTTCATCGAATTGTATGAGAAACGGGCGTTGCCTCCCACCATAAATGTACCCTTCGGGGCGAACACGCTCTGGTGGGACGTGTCATATCCGCGGTCATACTTCTGCGCCCCGGCACTGAATGCGCCAAGGCACAGAAGAACAGCCGTAAGAGATGAGGATATGAACCTTTGATTTTTCATAACCGTGGTCTTGAGAACAGTCGCCGAATCAGACGCCGTTTACTGAAGTTTGTCGTAAATGAGCTCCACTCCGTCAACCCAGAGTTTTGCCGTGTCGCAGCCGGTGAAATAGTCACCGTACATTGATGAGGCGCAGGAAATGATGATGTGGGTCGGGAATTCGGTCTCGGTGTGGTATGCGAACGGTATCGTAATCTGACGCCATTCACCCACCGATGCGGTTTCCTTTGTTCCCATCACGCCCTTGCCGTTGATCTGCTGGTAGCCGTCTCCGAAAAGGATGAGCTCGCCGTCGGCAATTGTGCTCGCATCGGTACCATAGTCAACGAATGTGGATTTGTCTGTGGTGTTCACAAGAACAGGGGATGCCTTGGTACCGCCGTAAGTCTTGTAATTCCAGGTGCCGAGAGCGATTTTTATGTTTCCGCGGTCGTATGTCACATTTTGGGTGACATCAGCTCCGTCAGGAACTTCGTTGTAGCGGTTGATAACTCCTGTGGAATACTTGACCCAGAGCCGTACGCCGGTAGGACGGGTTGTCCACGGACGCCCGAAGTTCACAATACCGCCCTTCGTACCCACAAGCCCGGCGAAATTGCCGGTGAAGATGTTTCCTGCGGCGAACTTCACCACGGCCCAGGCTGACTGGGCGCAGACAGAGCGCGAGCCGACCTTGGCATCGTCGGAAGGAGCGGTGATGACATAGCCCATACTTGCGGAACCGTTCACACCTTCGCTTCCCTCACCGTTTCCGGATCCCCAGAACATCGTCTGGCAGTCCGCAACGGAGCAGCCCGGGTCATACCATTTGTAGTAATCAGTGCCGGAAACCTGGCTTATATACTCGAAGCTTGCGTTCGGGACATTGGCGTCTGAATTGGTGGTGAGAGTCTTGCTTTCACCCTGATCTTCTCCGGCTATGACGAGCTTGTACTCGTATTCGGTGGAGCCGGAAAGTCCCTCGAGGCAGGCATCGTAAACACCTTCAGAGCTGCGCACGGCGTCCACTGTCTTCCAATCGGCGTCAGAAGCGGCCTTGTAGGCGAACTTTATCGCAGTCGGATCGCTGAACTCATTCTCGTCCACATCGGCGTGAACCGTCGCATAGTGGGACCAGATTTCATAGATGCTGGAAGATGCGAGTCCGGTGGATGTAGGTTCGAAGATTATGGTGTCGTCCACGATGTCGGTGGAGTAGTCCACATAGAGATCAAAGCCGAGAGTACCGTCCTTGATGGTGTATTTCACATTCACAGGATAGACTTTTCCCTTCTCAAGTCCGGTGATTTTGCCGGTTTTCGTGAATATGGAGCCGTCCTTTGAGAGTGTGCCGGAGAATGTCCATACAAACTCCGGCTCATCAAGCCCTGAGATGATGAAATATCCTTCCGCGCCGCTCTTTGAAGCGTCATAGACCAGAGAAGATGCGGCATCGTCGGAAAGTCCGACGGTGAAGGTGTAGCCCTCGGAGAAATTTTCCGCAACTGTCTGGTCAAAAGAGACCTTTGAAACGGCATTCACGACATTTGCCTGAACCTGGACGCTCTGGCTCTGTCCGGCGACAACGGTGAACGCAGTCGAGCCTTTGTAACTTTTCTGCTCCCAGGAAGCCGCTGCAGGAGAGTCTTTTGCAGCCTCTCCGGCCTCAACGTCCACGCGGTATTCATTTGCCGCAAGATAGATCTTTTCCGGCGCTGCGGAGTATCTGTACTCGCGCACGAGACCGCTGAAGTCGCCCATATAGATTTTAACGGACGCGTTCGCAAGGAGTTCATCGGAGGTCATAGCCGCCTTCGTCTGCGGAAGATTTACTCCGAGAGTGATTGAGCCCTCGCCCTCTGAAGACGAAACCGCTTCTTTTGCGCAGGACGCAGCGGAAAGAACCGCCGCAAAAGCCAAAATGGTGTAGAGTGTCTTTTTCATATTCCTGTCCTCCCTTATTCTACAACCATTACAACCGGTATTGACTTCTTGCATCCCTTCTTGTCGGTGATGTTCATCGTGAAGGTGTGCGTGCCCTGATATGGCAGGATGGCGTCCTGAGCCGCGCTGAGGTCAAAGTCAATCGAAGTCTTTCCCGCGAGATCCGCACCGTACGGGAACGGAACGACGCTGAAGATGATCATATTGTCCTCGATCGGATTGATGAGGTCGAGGTTCGTCGCCTTGGCCGCTTCAACTGCGGTGACGAAACTTGTGTTTGTGGAAGCGATGTCCACGGTGAACTTCTTCACTCCGTTAGGCACCTCACACTTGAGTTTCAGACATATGTCCCTTGTCGCGACTGTCGGGATGACAAGGTTTTCAAGATCCGTGAACTCTACGTCGCAGCCTGCGTCGTGGTCGAGGGCGAGAGTTATTCCGCCGTCGCCCTTAGGAGCGTCAGGATCCTCGCCGATGATATTCTCGGCCGTGTCGTTTATTGAATTGTTGAGGGTTGCGTCATCCACGAGGTCGTCGATGGTGATGTCGAATGATGCCGTCCCCTCTGCGTCAACCTTCTTAATGAACTTGATCTGCCTCCACTGCTTCGGCTGAATGCCGGTGAAGGTCTTTGTCTGAGTGGCGTTTTTCAACGACCCGTCATCTGCCCGCATACTCCCTTTGAACACGACTTCCATTGATGTGTTAGCTCCGTTGTTCACTGCGAAATAGGCAGCGCTCTGGTCGTAGGACTGCTTTCCGGCAGAGTCTGTGGAAAGTTCGAAAACCTGCGGATAACCGGCTTTTACGGTGACGGTCGTCGTTCCGCTTGGAACCATCGCGAGGAAGTCATCGCTGTAGCTTACGGTCACCTTGCACTGCAGAAGCGTACAGGTGAGAGAGCCGATCTCGGTGGTCTCGCCGGCGGTGATGGTAAAGGACTTGGATGTGCCGTAAATAGGCTGTTCCTTTGCCGAAGCGGGAACTTCCTCGGCGGTTGAACGCGCTTCGAGAGTGTATGTCCCGGCAGAAAGGGAAAGTTTGCCGTCCTTCGCCTTCACTTCGGAATATGTTGTCGAAAGCACCTCGGTACCTTCCGCGTCGGTGATGAAAATGCTGTAGTTCCCTGAAGCTGCCGTTGCTGCCTTTGTCTCCACGGCGTCATCGACGTTGATTGCGCCGTTGAACGAAAGGAATCCAAACGCTTCCGGAGTCCCCTCCTGAATCGTCTTGTTGCAAGAAGCGAAAAGCGGGATGAGCGCCATGAATGCAAGTGTGAATATATTCTTTTTCATTGTGTCTTTCCTCCGTCTTAGTCGTTAAGTTCAATTTCTGAAAGCTCCTGCTCAACGGTTCCGTCGTTAAACGTGATGGTGATCGCATTGCTTCCAGTGTCCGCCGCGTCGAAAGTGATGGTGTAGCAGGTCTTCGCTTCCACGGTGTCGTAGGTCTTTGAAAAAGTCTTCACGGTACCTCCCTGAGTCTTGAGCGAGCCTTCAACCGTAAATTTGTATGCGTCCACAAATGCCGCGCGGGTCTCGTCGGAAGGGAATTCTATGACTGTTCCCGTGCCTGTCGTGAGAGTGAACGAGTAGTCGGTAAAAAAGTTTTTGAACGCATCAGTGCAGGAAATCCTGACGATGGAATTTCCGAGAGCGACCGGAATCGAAACCGGAGTTTCCGCCCCTCCTGTCACGGTGAATGGGGTGGAGCCTGTAAAATAAGGTTTATCGAATCCCTCGACACCTTCCTCGCCGAAAGCGGCTGAAACTGTGTAGTCGCCGGCGGAAAGCTTGGTTGCGGAATCCCATCCGGAAAGAAGTCCGGTGTAGACAGCTGTTCCGTCGCTGTTTTTCACCGTGATGGTGAATTCTCCCTTGTCAGGGAGCTTTGTGTAGTCGGAGACATTGCTTTTGACGTCCACGACGGGGGCATATTTCCCGAGGTTGAAGGAGACTGTGCCTTCCCCTTCCCCGATGCCGCCGGCCCTCTTTGTGCAGGAGAGAGCCGCAAGAAGCGCGAGGGCGGCGATGCCCAAGAATTTGTAAAACTTCATAATAGATCGGTTTAGATTATTTTTTATTGTTTATTTCGAAATCTGTACTTTCACGTTGTCTATGTAGAACCAGCAGGTGCAGTTGTGGGCGCCGCTTTTGTGCTCTATCTCCGCTCTCCAGCTTATGCGCACCGTACCGGTCGGAACGGACTTTATGATGTGCTCATTGTTGTTCGGAAGTGAGGTGTAGGAACCGGAATATTCCTTTATATAGAATTTGTTCTCATCGGTAAACGTCCCGTCCGTCTTGTTGCTGGCGTAAGCTGTTGTACTTGTGACATAGCCGACAGATATGTTCTGTCCGACATTGCCGTCCGAAACAATAAGCTTGCTGTACTGGTTGTTCGCTCCGTAATCGTAAATGACTTTTATGTCCGCTGATTTCTTGAGGGCTATGATAGGGGCGGAATCCACACGGGCATCATAGTCTGCGGAAGTCTCCCTGCGGCAGGCAATCCTTATGCTGTGCCCGGCCTCGGCACCGAAACGCGCTCCGGTCCATCCGTTGAGGAACGAAACGGCATCCTTGGCCCCGCTGTTTATTCCGCTTGAATAGGCATCGCTCGAACTTATGTTTCCGACAGTGGAGAAATCCTCATAGAGAAGGTAAGGCATCGCGGCCGAAATGGACGCGGAGTACCCGGAGGTCATATCCGGCATCGTGACGGTCTGTGTGGCGGTGACGTGCTCGGAGTCGAAGGCGACGGTCACGCTCTTCCCGCTGAATTTCCTGTAGGCGTCTTCGTCCTCGAAGTCGATGGTGAAAGTCTCGCCGGTTGTGATTTCATGGCCCGGACTGTAGGTGTAAACATTCGAACCGGTGTCACCCCAGAGGCAGCCTGAAGGCGCGGTGAGCGTGACGGTGTTGGCGTTCTCCCCGAGGTTGTTGCCGGAGACGGTGAAGCGTATGCGGGCATAGTCCCGGACCTCGGTGAAGAGCAGTTTCACCGGAGTGGAGTGCCCTTTTTCAAATGTACGGGTTTTGAGATCCACGGGGTCTGCGGTGCAGACCTTGGATGCGGAATAGGCCTTTATGCCGAATGTCTCGCCCTCGGTTGCCGTGAACGGGAAGAGAGAGACGGCGGCGTAGTTTTTCACGGCGGAAGTGGACGGAAGAAGGCCGTCGGCGGGCTTTATTGTGAGAGTGGACTCTCCGCCGGAAAGCGTCGCGTCAGCAGTCGGGTCAGAGAAGTCTGCGGTGACTTTCCCTGCGACGGGGCGTGAGAATGTCAGGATTATTTTCTCAATCTTCTCCCCTCCGAGCTTGTCCTCTCCGTCAGGCACATAAAACCGGAACTGGTGCAGAAGATGCTGCATTTTCAGCCCGATGGATGTGTAATCGGCAATGGTCGCAGCCTCTTCAAGAGCCGGAGCCGCGAGAGGAGTTGCAAGAAGGATGTCCGCGCCGCCGGAAACATTGCCGTCCTGGGCCGACGGGAGAGTGAATGTCACGCTCGTTCCGCTGACGCTCTCAGGAACCGGATAGGCTGCATAGTAGGTATATTCGCCGGACGGCATTGCTCCGGAAAGCGGGGAAGTGAAGACGGATTCCTTCACGTTCTTGTCGTCTATTGTGCGTATATACTTGAATGTCTGATTATTGAGGGTGTAGCTCCCGGAAGCGTCCTTTGCCCAGACGGAGATTTTGTCGCCGGCAACCCAGGATGTGGAAAGCCCGTCGGAGTTGAGAGCGGTCTTCGTGGACGTTTCGCCAAGACGAAAGCCGACCATATGCTCTCCGCCCGGAACAGTCAATGGCTCCGTGTCTTTCTGACACGAGAGAACAGAGCAGGCCAATCCCAGAACAAGGATGAATTTTAAAATTTTCATTATCCCCTTAATATGCCCAAAAGCGTGGCTTTGAGTCGGTTAGACTCAAACCAAAACTCTGACAATCAATTTGTTGGAGGATTTTTCGTGCTGAAAAATCTCCTATAAGTGCATAAATCCGCGACAAATATACGAATAAAAAATAAATATGCATGTTTGTCGAATGCTATGTACATTAAGTAAGCATTTAAAAAAATTCGAAAAAAAGTTTGCAGATATAAAATAATGCATTACCTTTGCGGTGTATTACAACACTAATACACTGTGAATTTCAACTTGGGAAACTGATTCCAACGTGTTTGGGAAGAGTGAACAATTATTAAAACAAATACTGCAATATGATTACTATCAACAACTTGTCCTATGCATACGGTGCCAATGCCGTGCTTAGGAACATCACGATGGAGCTGCGTCCGGGGAACATCTACGGACTGCTCGGCGAGAACGGTGTCGGAAAAACGACACTACTGACACTTCTTTGCGGACTCAAAAAACCTATGGGCGGAAGCATCGAAATCGACGGGCTGAAGCCTTTCGACCGCAAGAGCGAACTGCTCTCCGAGGTTTACTACCTCCCGGACGAGGTGGCCGAGATCACCATGAAGCCGATGGAATTTGCCCTCAACTACGGCAAATTCTGGAAAGGCTTCTCTCCGGACGCATTCTCGCAGCTGCTTTCGCTTCTGGAAGTGCCGCAGGAGAACAGGATGGACAGGATGTCCACCGGAGAACTCAAGAAAACACACATCAGCTTCGCCCTTGCGACCGGATGCCGCTACATCCTTATGGATGAGCCGACCAACGGGCTCGACATCCCTTCCAAGGCGCAGTTCCGCAAGGCCCTGATGCAGTTCACCTCAGACGAGGCCACGGTTGTGATTTCCACCCATCAGGTCAAGGACCTCGAGAATGTTATCGACCCGGTCATCATTCTGGACAGGCAGAGGGTACTTCTGAGCGCAAGCCTTGAGGAAATCTCAAAGAAAGTTTACTTCGACTACGGCACCGAGCTCAACCCCGCCGCGCTCTACAGCGAACTCATCCCGGGCGGGTGCATCCAGGTCAT
>CAVEHG010000044.1:0-10267 GCA_963615405.1 bacterium
CATACGGGTAACCCACGAAAACACAACGCATTAGGGTACATGCGAAACTTAAATTAAATGTATTTAGAATATGACTGTTTCGTACAATTGGCTTAAGGATTATCTCAAATGTAATCTTTCTCCGGAAGAGGTTGCCGCGGCGCTTACTTCCATCGGGCTTGAGGTTGATTCCGTGGAGACCGTCGAGGAAATTCCCGGCGGACTTGCAGGAGTCGTAGTGGCCGAGGTTGTGGAATGCGTCGAGCATCCGGACTCAGACCATCTCCACGTGACGAAAGTGAATGCCGGCGGTCCTGAACTCCTTCAGGTCGTGTGCGGTGCCCCGAATGTAGCTGCCGGGCAGAAAGTTCTGCTTGCGACCATCGGAACCGTTCTCGGTGAGGATTTCAAAATCAAGAAGTCGAAGATCCGCGGAGTGGAGTCTTTCGGAATGCTCTGCGCGGAAGATGAGCTCGGGATAGGGGAATCGCACGACGGAATTATGATTCTCGACCCGTCCGCAGTTCCGGGCACCCCTGCCAAGGATTATCTTCATCTTGCCACGGACACGGTCATCGAGATCGGTCTCACGGCCAACCGCGTCGATGCTGCGTCCCACATCGGAGTGGCGCGCGACCTTTATGCCTATCTGAAACACAACAACATCCCTTGCGAACTCTGCATCCCTGACGTGGAGGCGTTCAGCGAGCCTGCCGGGGAAGGCGGCTCGATTCCGGTGGAGGTTGTCGCAAAGTCAGACGCCCCGAGATATTTCGGCGCGACTCTGCGCGGCGCCAAGGTGGGCCCGTCTCCGGAGTGGCTTCAGAAAAAACTGCTTTCAGTGGGTCTGCGCCCGATAGACAACATCGTGGATGTCAGCAACTTCATACTTATGGAACTCGGGCAGCCGCTCCACACTTTCGATGCGGCGAAGATTGCCGGAGGGAAGGTGATTGTCCGTAATGCGGCCGAGGGAGAAAAACTCGTAACTCTGGACGGCGTGGAGCGTGAGCTGAACCCGGCGGACCTCGTGATTGCCGACGCGAATGGGGCGATGTGCCTTGCGGGCGTTTTCGGCGGCGCGGATTCCGGGATTTCCGAGACGACGAAAGACATATTTCTTGAAATCGCATATTTCAATCCGGTGACCATAAGGAAGACGTCGAAACGGCACGGGCTCAAGACGGACGCGTCTTTCCGCTACGAAAGGGGTTGCGATCCGCTTGCCCTCGAGTATGCAGCCAAGCGGGCGGTGCTCCTGCTTGAGGAATTGACCGGAGCGCACCTTGACGGGGGGATCCGGCGTGTGGAGTCCGCACAGTTCGCCCGCAAGAGCGTGGAGCTGGACTACAACAGGATCGAGAATTTCATCGGCAAGAAAATCGGCCACGGCACGATTGAGGAAATCCTGAAAAATCTGAACTACGAGTTCATAGAAAAGAGGGAAAACGGAGCGGTTGTCGGCGTACCGACTTATATGATAGACGTTTACAGGGAATGTGATGTCGTGGAGGAGATTCTTCGCATCTACGGATATGACAATGTCGAACTTCCGCGTACTATGAGGATGTCCGTGAATACGGGCGAAAAACCGGAGCCGGAGATTGTTCGCAACACTGTTTCAGACTGGCTTGCCGCGAACGGATTTGTCGAGACGATGAACAATTCCCTGACGAAGGGCGAGTATTATTCGAAGCTCCAGACCTTCCCGGAGGAGCGCTGCGTACGTGTGCTCAATCCGCTCAGTTCAGACCTGAACGTAATGCGTCAGACGCTGCTGCTCAACGGCTTGGAGGTGATTGCATATAACATCAACCGTCAGACGACCAGTCTCCGGACATTTGAATTCGGTTCCGTCTATTCACTGAAAAACGTGACGGACAATCCGATACTCGACGACATCGACGAGCATCAGTGCTATGCAATGTTCATTTCCGGAACTTCGGAGAAATCCTGGAGAAACGACACAGGAAAGGGCAGTTTCTTCCAGCTTAAGGGCTATGTGGAAGCGCTTCTGAAGCGTTTCGGCGCGGATCTCTACCAGATGGAGACAGCGGCGGCTCCTTCGGATCTGTTCTCAGACGGACAATCCTATCTTCTTCCGGGCAACCACCGGCCGCTCGCGGTTCTTGGAGTCGTGTCTCAGCCGCTTCTCCGCCGGTTCGGGATAAAACAGCCGGTTTTTGCCGCCGAAATCAACTGGCCGGCTCTTTTTGAACTTATCAAAAGGGATAAAATCAGTTATCGGGAGCTTCCGAAATATCCGGAGGTGCGCCGTGACCTCGCGCTGCTGCTCGATGAAAATATAAACTTTGCGGATCTTCGCAGAACCGCCTTCAGGACCGGGAAGAAGATGCTGAAGAGCGTCTCTCTGTTCGATGTCTACAAGGGCGACAAGATTCCTCAGGGCAAGAAGCAGTATGCGTTGAGCTTCGTGCTTCAGGATCTGGAGAAAACCCTCACAGACACGGATGTTGAGAGGATCATGCAGAAACTTCTTTCCGCTTTCCAGAATGAAAACGGTGCGGTGTTGAGGTAGCTTATGAAGCATTTTTCGCCATATTTCCTTGTGGCTCAGGTCGTTGTGGCTCTGTTCCTTGTGACGGTGCCCGTCTCCTGCGGGAGAGAGAACCGTGTCATACCGAAGGGGAAGATGGCGGAGATATATGCCGAGATGTATGTGCTGGACCAGTGGCTTGACGACAACCGCTCGCTCAGACGCGAGGCCGACACTTCGCTGGTCTATGCTCCTATTCTTGACAAATACGGCTACACATACGATGACTACCTGAACAGCGTCGAGGTCTATATGAAGGATCCCACCCGCTATTCGAGGATTCTCCGCAAGACTTCGGAAATTCTGAACAACAGGCTCTCGAAGCTCAAGGCTGAGAAGAAGGCCCGTGACGAGGCTATGAAGGAAAGCCGCAGGCTTGATTCTCTCAGGCATCTCGTCCATCTGAACGTGGATTCGCTGATAAAGACGATGATCAGGGTAAATCCTTCGGACAGTCTGGCCGTCGAAGTCGATTCTCTCGGCTTTCTTAATCTCCGGTTTGTGGAGCCGCGTGACACGCTGCTTGAGAGGATAGATACGCTGCTTGAGAAGCGGGATACACTGTCAGAAAAGCGCGATACACTGCTTAAGAAGAGGGATACACTGCTTAAGCCCCGCGATACGGCATTTGAAAAGCGGGATACGCTGTTAAAAAAATTTGACACTCAAGTCCCTAAGTTACGAAAGTTAGATGCTTCACTTTGACGGCATAGTCTATGGCCCCGTGCACAGCCGCCGGCTCGGGACTTCTCTCGGAGTGAACCTGCTTCCTCCGGAGGGTAAGCTGTGCAATTTCGACTGCATCTACTGCGAATGCGGATGGAACCGGGACAACTTCTCCCGCGGAGCGTTCCCGACGGCGGATGAGTTCGGCGCGGCGATGCGTGCAGCGCTTTCGCATATTTCGGAGAAGGGGATATCCCTGGACTCGATTACATTTTCGGGGAACGGAGAGCCCACGCTCAATCCGTATTTCCCTGACATTATGGACATTGCGCTTTCCCTTCGGGACGAACTCGCGCCAGCGGCGAAGGTGACGGTGTTTTCGAATGCCACGACTTGCGGGAAAAAGGGTATATCCGAGGCATTGCGGAAAGCGGACAATCCGGTGATGAAGATTGATGCGGCGACCCAGGCTCTCGCGGAAAGGATAAACAAACCTGCCGGAAAATATAATTTGAGGGAAGTCGTGGAAAATCTCACGGCTTTCGGGGGTGATTTCATCCTCCAGACTATGTTTCTCCGCTGTGACAGTTTCGATTCGGCGGATCCGGAGAATCTGACAGGATGGATGGAAATCGTCAGGAAGCTGAGGCCGAGGGAGATAATGGCATATTCACTTGATCGCGAAACCCCGCAGAAGGCTCTGTACAGATATTCCTTCGATGAAATAAGCGCTTTCGTGCGTCCGCTCGTGGAGGAAGGGTTTACGGTTCAGGTCCGGGCCTGAAACGGCGGGCGGCGTTCACGCATCTATAGTGGGTCTGAGATTCCCATACTTTTGACGGAATATAAATTATAAAACGACATAAAAATGACTGACTATCTGGAAAAATACGGCTACACCCCGAAGGTGGAGGAAATTGACGAGGCCATCAGCGGCATTTCCGCAAATATCGACGGATTTATGACCGAAGAGGTTCTCAAGAACTGCTTTTCAATGCTTGACGTCACTTCGCTCAAGACCAATGACACGGAAGCCTCGATTGCAGCCCTTGTGGGGAAGGTGAACGAGTTCCCGGCAAAATTCCCCGGCTGGTCCTATCCGGCTTCGGTCTGCGTCTATCCGAACTTTGCATCGACCGTGCGCAACTGCCGGAGGGGGGATTTCCACATCACCGTGGTTTCGGCCTGCTTCCCGTCGTCGCAGAGTTTTCTTGAAGTGAAGCTTCTGGAGTGTGAAAAAGCGGTGGAGAACGGAGCTGACGAGGTTGACATAGTGTTGGCTCTCAATGCTTTCCTCGCCGGAGACTATGACAGGGCATCGGAGGAAATCCGTGCGGTGAGAAAGTGCATCGATTCTGCTGCGGCAAAGCAGGGTCGCACCGTCCATCTGAAAGTCATCCTTGAGACCGGGCTTCTCGGCTCGGTGGAGAACATCGCGAACGCTTCGTTCCTTGCAATGGAGGCCGGTGCTGACTTCATCAAGACATCGACAGGAAAGGTGGATGTGAACGCCACCCCGGCTGCAGCTCTCGTGATGTGCAAATGCATCGCCAAATTCTACGAAAAGACCGGGAAAAAGATCGGATTCAAACCTGCGGGAGGCATTTCCAACGCAAAAGATGCAGTTTGTTACTACCTCATAGTTTCAGCGGTTCTCGGTCGCGAGTGGCTCAACAGGGATTTGTTCCGATATGGCGTCAGCCGCGTTGCAAACAACATTTTGTCTGTCGTGGAGCAGAAAACCGTGACTTATTTTTAGGTTTTTCCCCGGAAAAGTTTGCCCGAACTTTCCCTGATTTCGAAAAAGAAATCGCCCTTGGAGATGTCTCTGAGGGCGATTTTTGCAATTAGCCGCTGAATGTTTCATTCAACGGCTAATTGGTTTTAGCTTTGCCCCGTAATAAAAAATGAATCGATATGAAACGTGTTCTTTTGTGTCTCGGGGCTGCTGTGACGATGTTGTCCTGCGAAAGAATTGACTTCGGTTCCGGCAACAGCCCTGCCGGTCCGGACGGCGTGGAAGTTCCTCACGACGAGATAGTGCTCGGGCGTCAGCTGGAGGACCCCTACAAGACCGAAAACATTACCAAGGCTCTGAACGCTGTGTATCCCACAAAGGCAGAGCGTGTGAATGTAACTTCGACAGACATCTATGTCCGCTTCCTGCCCGCTTCCCAGGATGAATTCGATCTTCTGAAAGCTTCCGGGGTCGAACTTCTGGACCATCCGCTCGATTACGAGATTCTGCGCGAGGGGGACTGGTACCGGGATCCGTCGGTTGGCGAGGAAGATATCACCTGGCAGTATGCAGTCGTCCCCAAGGATTTCGAGTTCCCGGACATAGAGCATCAGGTGCTGCACGAGTGCTACATAGCCGCCCACGACCCGTCGACAAAGGCGGACGGGCTGGATTGGGATGCGGTTGAACGCAAGGCATACGAACTCACCGGCAATGCCGGGCTGCTTGCCGACCCTCTTGCGACGAAGGCTGACAGGGTGACTCCGGCCGGAAGGATTACAATTGTGGATGAGGAGGCCAACGGAGGGAAGCCGACAGGTGTGGCCGGAGTCAGGGTCAGCTGCAACGCCTTCGTCAAGTTCGCGCACGCATACACCGACAGGGACGGCTACTACACTATGGATCGCCAGTTCTCGTCCAGGCTGCGCTACCGGCTGGTCTTCAAGAACGAGAAGAATTTCGCGATAGGCCTCAATCTGATACTCGTGCCGGCATCGGTTTCGACGCTCGGGAAGGCAGATCCTTCCGGAGTCAGCCTGAATGTAACCGAGGATTCCGAAGAGAAGCTGTTCCGCCGCTGTGTCGTGAACAATGCCGTCTATGACTACATCGCCCGCTGCGACAAGGAGGATATGAACATTATGGCTCCGCCGTCCGACCTCCGGCTCTGGATACTGAACGGCCTTGAGTGCAGCAGTTCCCCGATGATTCATCAGGGAGCGGTGGTGAGCCACGCCCTCATCATCGGGTTTCTCGGGGTCTATTCTCCGCTTGTGAAACTCTTCGCGCCAGACATCACCCTAGGGACTTCGGGGAAGTCGTCGTACAGGAGAATCTGGTCCGAAACGGTTCACGAGCTTGCCCACGCAAGCCATTATGCCAAGGTCGGGAATGACTACTGGAACAAGTATGTGGAGTACATCCTGCGCTCGTTCGTCTCAAGCGGATCAGCCTACGGCACCGGGAAGGAGGACGGAGCCGGTCACTGCGCCGTTGGCGAGATGTGGGCCTATTATCTCGAAAGTATGATGCACAAGGACCGCTACGGCGGATATGTCCCGGACAGCGGCGAGAGTTTCTGGTTCAAACCACAGATTCTCAAATATCTTGAGGAGAGGGGCGTCAGCCGGAATGTGATTTTTGGTGCGATGGGCAAGGGAGTGACTTCAGTCACTTCGCTCAGGGATGCGATAATCAAGGCCTGCCCGGAAAAGCGCACCGTAATCGAACAGGCGTTCGCAAGATATTCTGACCAGTAACTGCGAAGCCATGAGAACTGTTTTCAATGTGCCTGCGCGGGCTGTGCCTGTGACGGCCCGGGTCATACTTGTGTCTGCGCTGCTGTTTTGCGGCATCGGAGCCGGAGCCCAGAGGTTCAACATATCCACCAATCTGCTGGAGTATGTGAATTTCGGAACTCTTAACCTTGACGCATCCGTCGGAGTCGCCAAAAACTGGTCTTTGGGTGCTGGCGTGCGCTACAATCCGTTCAGCTACACTTCTGAGAAACGCGGCGTGTTCTACAACCGCCAGCATTCCTGGTCGCTGGGTGCGCGCTACTGGCCGTGGCACATAAACTCCGGCTGGTGGTTCGGGAGCAAGCTGCGCTATCAGGAATACAGTTCCGGCGGCTGGCGTTCCGACAGCGCCGAGGAAGGTGACCGCTACGGTCTGGGGATGTATGCCGGCTATTCCTATATGATTTTCCCGCACTTCAATCTTGAACTGGGTCTCGGACTCTGGGGCGGAGGAGCAAGCTACAGGCGGTTCTCCTGCCCGGTCTGCGGAATCACCGAGGCGGAGGGCAGCCGGATGTTCGTGCTCCCGGATGATTTTCTGCTTTCGCTCGTATATGTTTTCTGAAGGGTGTCGGAAGTAAAAAAGTGCGTGGGATTTAACCCACCCCAATACGGGTAACCCACGAATTCCCAACGGTATTAGGGTATATGCGAGACTTAAGTTAAAAGAGATGAAGATGGAATACAGAAGATGGGATTACGGAAATATCAGGAAGCTGTTCGCGGCGTTGCTGCTTTCGGCCGCCGTGTCCTGCTCTCCGTCCGGCAAGGTCAAGTCTATGTTTGACAAGGGGATTGTGGCGGACATAAGCATTCCGCAGACGCCTTCGGACGAACCGGAGGAGGATGAACCCGTCATTGAAGAGCAGCCGGCGGAGGAAGATCGCGGCGGGGAGGACGGGCCGATAATTATGAACGCGATAAGGGACAGCGAGACGGGAGAGATGGTGGCGACGGACATCATTTCAGAGGCGAAGGTCGTCGCGAGGTTCAACCACGTTCCCGAGAGGTTGGGGAATGTGAGCATCAGCTTCGACATCATCGTTCCCTCCGCGCTGCTTGATTCGGACTGGCAACTGCGCTTTTCTCCGAAAATGAGGATAGCTTCCGACACAGTGGAACTTGAGACTGTCTATGTGACAGGTTCGAAGTACCGCGACCGTCAGATGAGAGGTTATCAGCGCTACCGGGAATTCCTCGCCTCCATAGTCACGGACACTACGGATCTTATGATGATGCGCCAGCTTGAACTGTTCATAGCCCGATATTATCCCCGGACCTACGCGATGCGGCGGGATTCCTCGATCGTGCCGGAGCCGGAGGCGGAGAATCTTTTCGGGGTTACGCAGCGCGAGGCGATGACACATTATTCCAAGACTCTGAAGCGTTATGTCAATGACAGGAAAAAGCAGAACAGGGAAAAGATGTTCCGCAAATATGTCAAATCTCCGATGGAAGTGGACAATATGAGGCTGGATACGGTGTTGAGGTCATCCGGCGGCGATTTTGTCTATCGCTACATCCAGTCTTTCCGCTCCCGTCCGGGGCTGAAGAAGGTCACAGTGAATATGGACGGAGGTGTCTACCGTTTCGGAGAGTTCATCTGCGACTTTCCTTCCCCCGACAGTCTTGAATTCTACATCAGCTCGCTTTCTTCGCTCGCGGACAAGTCTCCGCACTACAGGATGGTGATACGCGAACGAGTGGTCCGCGACAACACTCTGGCGCTCATCGATTTCGCTGCGGGGAAGGCCGTGGTTGACACTTCTTTGGGGCAGAATGCCGAAGAACTCCGGAGGGTCAGGCGCTGTGTGGGGGATGTGTTTGACAGAGAGGAACTTGAGCTTGATTCTCTGGTTGTGACGGCGACCTGCTCGCCCGAAGGCAGCCGCAGTCTCAATGCGGCCCTTTCGAAGGCCCGTTCCGCCGCAGTCGGCGAGTGCATTTCCGCGCTTTTCGAGTATGGGGCAGACTCCCTGCTCAAGACGTCGTGCCTGCCGGAGGACTGGGAAAGGCTCTCCCGGATGATAGCATCGGACACTCTCATATCCGAAAGGTCGAAGAACTTCTATCTCCGGACGGTTCTGCCGGTGAGTGATCCTGATTCGCGGGAGGTGAAGATGCGCAGGATGGAGGAATATCGCTACATCCGCGAAAAGCTCTATCCGAGACTCCGGACTGTCCGTTTCGACTTTCACCTGCACCGCCGTGGTATGGTCAAGGACACTGTTCACACATCTGAACTTGACACGGTCTATATGCGCGGGGTGGCGTGTCTCGGCAGACTGGAATATTCTGATGCAGTGCGGATTCTCAGACCCTACAGGGACTATAATTCCGCCCTTGCCTACGCCTCCGCAGGCTACGACCACTCGTCCTGGGACATACTCGGCTCTCTGCCTGACAGCTCCGCCGCGGTGTGCTACCTGAAGGCTCTGGTGCTTTCCCGACTCGGGATGAAGGCTGAAGCGCGGGAAAAACTAGAGGCCGCGATCGCGCTTGACGGGTCGTTCCGCTACCGGGCAAATCTCGACCCGGAAATGGGGACGATACTCCATTCAAGACGGGAATAAATTACGGAACAGTAGGTACACCGATATGATAACCATCGAATTATCAAATATAACCAAAATCAAACAAGTATGAAAACAAAAATTTTTCTTGCCGCAGTGGCGGCGGCCGCAGCTCTTGTCGGCTGCACAAAGAACCGGGACGCTGAGACGGTTTGCGACAATTCCGCAGAAACAGCAGAACTCATTGTGAACATCCCGCTTGACGGGTTGAAAAACGACGGGCTGACAAAAGCCTCCGGGACGGTGTCCAGGACAGATGAGGAGGCGGTCAAATCGGTGCAGGCGTTCGTGTTCAACAATGCCGGGAATCTTGAAACATACGAGAGTGCAAATTCCGGTACGCTTAACCTCTCCTGCACAAGAGGCGACAAGATTGTGGCGGCTCTTGTCAATGCCCCAGCGGTGAGCGGCATCACGACCCTCGGCGAGCTCCTGGACAAGACCACAGCTCTCTCCGACAATGCCGTCGGGTCATTCGTGATGTTCGGGCAGATGGACGTTCCGGTGAATGAAGCCTCCGTTTCGGTGACTCTTGAGGTGCATCGTTTCGCCTCAAAGGTCGTGATTCAGAAGATTACAAACAAAATGACTCTCCCCCAGTACCAGTCCTCGCCTGTGGCGGTTACCGGAATCTATCTCATCAATGTCGCGGGCGACGCCCCTGTCAGCGGATCCGAAGCACCGTCGCTCTGGCTCAACAAAAAAAAGAACGAGGCTTCGGCGGAGAACCTTTATTATGAGAAGCTATCCTCCCTCAATATTGCCTACAATTCTTCTGAAGAGGCTGAGCACTATTTCTATTGCTATCCGAATCCAACCGATGCCGACAACACCGACGAAGAGTGGTCGCCGAGGCACACGAGACTTGTGGTCGAGGCCAGCGTGGGAGGGAAGAAATGCTACTATCCGATAACTCTTCCGGTGATGAGCGCGAACACGGTCTATACTATAGGGG
>CAVEHG010000045.1:0-10227 GCA_963615405.1 bacterium
GCTTCATGGAGGTCGTAAAGGACTCACTCACAAAGGGGCAACCGGTTTATCTCCGCGGATTCGGCAGCTTCATCATCAAGCACAGGGCAGAGAAGACCGCACGCAACATCACCAAAGAGATTACAATCACAATCCCTGCACATGACATTCCGGCATTCAAACCGTCAAAGTCATTCGCAAATCAGATTAAGAAATAATTTAAGATCTTAAACTCATTTAATCATGCCAAACGGAAAAAAGCATAAGAGGCATAAGATGGCGACACACAAGCGCAAGAAGAGACTGCGCAAGAACAGACACAAGAAGAAGTAGTCTGGTGTGTCTTCATCAAGGCATCTCAATTGAGGCTGGCCCTGGCGGCCGGCCTTTTTTCGGGATATCGGGCAACAGTTTCACTGCGGATTGCCGCTTTATCCCAACTCATTTACAGTAACAACCAATCAAATTTCAATGGAAGCCGGAAAAGAATCCGTAAAAGATCTTGTGGTTGAAGTCAGCTCGTCGGAAGTCTCCATCGCTTTGATGGAAAACCGTCGTTTGATTGAATTCAACCGGGAGTCTGTCCTCGGGCACAGCTTTTCGGTGGGAGACGTCTATCTCGGAAGGGTGAAGAAGATCCTGCCTGCGCTGAACGCCGCGTTCGTGGACATCGGAGACGAGAAGGAGGCTTTCGTCCATTACCTCGACCTCGGGCTGTATTTCAATGCGTTCGACGAATTCGTGAAGCGGTCAAATCCCAATTCAGACCTCAAGGGGATATATTCCCACATCAAGGTCGGGCAACCGCTGGCGAAGGACGGACGGATTGAGGACGTGCTCACTCAGGGACAGATGATAGTCTGCCAGATTGTCAAGGAACCGATCTCCACAAAGGGCTCCAGACTGACAGCTGAAATTTCATTGGCAGGACGCAACGTCGTGCTTCTCCCGTTTGCGGAGAAGGTCAGCGTGTCGCAGAAAATTGCTTCGAAAGAAGAAAAAAAACGGCTTGAAACGCTTGTAAAGAGCATTCTTCCACGCAATTACGGTGCAATCATACGCACGGCAGCGGAGGGAAGGAATGCTGCGGTTCTTGACGCCGAGGTGATGTCTCTCATCGAGAAATGGGAGGGTTCATGGAAAAAGATCGCCTCGTCCAAGAATGTGCAGCTGCTTTTCACGGAGTACAGCAAGACAACCACAGTTCTCAGGGATCTCCTGAACGACTCGTTCAGCAACATCTACATCAATGACGGGAAAATCTTCGAGGAGACCCGCAAGTACATTTCGCTGATTTCTCCGGATCAGGAGAAAATCGTGAAGCTCTACGAGGGCAGGGAACCGATCTTCGACCACTTTGAGGTCACACGCCAGATCAAGAGTTCCTTCGGCAAGATCGTGCCTCTCAGGCAGGGTGCCTATCTCGTCATCGAGCACACGGAGGCGCTGCACGTGGTGGACGTGAACAGCGGAACGAGAGCCAAGAACAAGGAACAGGAACAGAACACCTTCGATGTGAACTGCTATGCCGCGGAGGAGATTGCCCGTCAGCTCAGGCTGAGGGATATGGGCGGAATCGTCATTGTCGATTTCATCGATATGGAGACGAGCGAACACCGCACCCAGCTCTACAAGTATATGCAGAAGCTTATGGAAGGGGACAGGGCGAAGCACAATGTGCTGCCGCTCACCAAGTTCGGCCTGATGCAGATTACCCGCCAGAGAGTGCGCCCGGCAATCGAGCTGAACACTCTGGAGGTTTGTCCGGTCTGCCACGGCACCGGAAAGATTTCTTCGAGCATAGTTATCGACGAGGACATCGAGCGCAAACTTGCCTGCTATGTGAACGACAGGAAGATCGACGCTCTCACACTCAGGGTCGGCCCTGTTCTGGGCGCCTACCTCACGAAGTCCGACGGCCTTTTCAAGGGAAGCATCCTTGACAGGTGGAAGAAAAAGTACAGGTGCAAGCTGAAGATGGAAACATCCACGGATTTCACCGTCCTGCAGAATGAATTCTACGATGAAAAAGGAGCGAGACTCGAATGAGTCCCGCTCTTTTTTTTATGCTTACCAAATGCTTGTGAGTTCGCCTGTCAGTTGCGGCGGGTGGCGATGCCGATGTAGTAGAAGAGGGTGGCGAGGGAGCCGATGGCGGCGATGACGTAGGTGTAGGCGGCCCATTTGAGGGCGTCAACGGCCATCGGGCGGGTCCTTTCGTCGGTTATGCCGGAACTGCTGAGCCAGCTGACGGCTCTGGAGCTTGCGTTGATCTCGCACGGGAGAGTGACGAGGCTGAAGAGGGTGGTCATCGCGAAAAGTGCGATGCCGGCCCAGAGAATTGCCGGGAAAGAGTTTACCATAATAACTCCGAGAAGGAGCACCCACTGCACCGCCATATTGCTGAAATTCACCACCGGAACAAGCGCCGTGCGGAGTTTCACAGGGGCGTAGCCCTGGGCGTACTGGACGACGTGGCCGCATTCGTGGGCGGCGACTGCAGCCGCGGCGATGGAATTGCTTGAATAGACCCCGTCGCTGAGGTTCACAGTGCGGGTGCGCGGGTCGAAATGGTCGGTGAGCACGCCGTTGGTGCGGCGGACCTGCACATTCGTGATTCCGTACCAGTCAAGCATCTTCTGGGCGACCTGTGCGCCGGTGAGCCCCGCCGGATTGGGAATCTGCGAGTATTTGTTGAATTTGCTTTCCAAAATCTGCTGGATGGCGAAACTGATCAGCATCACAGCAATCATTATGATCCAGATGTTCATTTTCTATTCTTTTGCGTCTGTGCGTCGTTTAATCTTGTGTCGGGATTATGCCCCTTGACCGTTTAAAGCATTATGGCACGTGCGATTGCAGTCTTAGAGCATTATGGCGCGCGCGACGCGGTCGGCCCTGGCCTGTCCCGCCGCTGCGGCCACAATCGCGAGTCCGAACGCAATGGCGTGTCCGGCTCCCCGCGAAGTGATGAGGTTCTCATCAACAACCACGCCACTCTCCGTGCTCACCTTCGCGCCGGCATCCTCAAGAGCCTTCTCGAATCCGGCATAGCAGCAGAATTTTCTGCCCCTGATGCCCTGCAGCCTGCCCAGAACCACGCTCGGTGCGGCGCAGATGGCTGCGGTGATGCCGCCTCTGTCAAAATGCCTCTGCGCGATTTCCAGAAGTTCCGCCTTGTCCGCGAGATTGGTCGAGCCCGGCATGCCTCCAGGGAAGACAAGAGCTCCAATCCCCTCAATGCCCTGCCATTCATCTCCCTTCCTGTCAATCTTCTGCCCCTCAATCTCCTGTGAGCCAAGTTCTTTCAGAAATTCGTCCCAGCTCAGGTCGGCCGTCACGCCGATTCCGTGTGAACTCTTCACCACCCTGTTTTCCGTGATTGAAACAGTCTTGACGGCGAGCCCTCCGCGTGTCATCATATCCACGGGGCACATCGCCTCCGCAATCTCATAGCCTTCCGCCAGAAAAAGATAATTCGTGTCCATATGTTCCGATTGATGAAACTTGAGTTTCCGATTTAAATTTCGTGCGAAACTTGAGTTTCCGATTTAAATTTCGTGCGAAACTTGAGTTTCCGATTTCCCAAATCAAAGTCTGCACGGCAAATCCCGTGCAAAACTATCTCTTCCCGTACGCCTCCAGAGCCTTTTCAAGAATCAGCAGGGCGCGGGTCAGGTCTGATTTGTTCAGGACGTAGGCGAGGCGGACCTGGTTCCGGCCGAGAGCGGGGTCGGTGTAGAAGCCGGCGGCTGGAGCCATCATAACGGTTTCACCCTCATAGCCCTGCGGGGTGCGCCCGTCTTTGTAGGAGAATTCTGAAAGGCACCAGGCGCAGAAAAGCTCCGCATTGTCAACGGGGAGGCGGGCGACGGTGTAGAACGCGCCCATAGGCATCGGAGTGTAGCAGCCCGGAATCCGGTTCACTCCGTCAATCAGGCATTTGCGTCGCTCGACATACTCGTCATAAACGTCGCGGGAGTATTGCTCGGTGCCCTCGATGGAAGCCTCGGCCACAATCTGACCGATCAGCGGCGGGCTCAGGCGCGCCTGGCAGAACTTCATCACCGTGTTCCTGACCTCCCGGTTCTTGGTTATCAGGGCGCCGATGCGTATTCCACATTCGGAGTAACGCTTTGAGAATGAATCGATCAGAATCACATTGTCCTGAATCCCGTCGAGGTGCATCGCGCTGATGTACGGAGAGCCGGTGTAGATGAACTCGCGATAGACCTCGTCAGAAAAGAGGTAGAGGTTGTATTTCTTGACCATATCCCGGATCTGAAGCATCTCGCGCTGGGTGTAGAGGTAGCCGGTCGGGTTGTTCGGATTGCAGATCAGGATTGCCTTCGTGCGCTCGTTTATCAGAGCCTCGAAACGTTCCACCGGCGGGAGACAGAAGCCTTCCTCGATGGTCGATGAGACGGTCCGGATGACAGCTCCGGCCGAAACCGCGAAACTCATATAGTTGGCATAGGCCGGCTCGGGCACTATGATTTCGTCCCCCGGATTGAGGCAGCTCATAAACGCGAAAAGCACCGCCTCCGAACCGCCGCAGGTGATTATGATGTCGTCCGCATCGAGTTTGATCTGGTAGCGCTCGTAGTATCCGACCAACGCCTGACGCAAAGAGCGGTAACCCTGTGACGGGCTGTATTCCAATATCTTGCGGTCTATGGATTTGAGCGCGTCCAGAGCTTTCTGTGGCGTGGGCAGATCCGGCTGGCCGATGTTGAGGTGATAGATTTTGGTGCCCCGGCTTTCTGCTGCATATGCCAGCGGGGCGAGTTTGCGGATCGGGGATGCGGGCATCTCAATTCCGCGCGTGGATATCTGTAGACCGTTGTTCATCGTTTTGCTGTCCTTGAGGTTGAGGTTCCTTGGGGGTTGATGTTCCTTTGGGTTTGATGTTCCTTTGGGGTTGTTGTTCTTTGGGGTTGCCGTTTGTCAGCCCGTCATTCGTTGGACGACTGCCCAATCAGAGACAAATTTACGACAAAAATGCCCAATGTCAAACAGATGTCGTCAATCAGTGCAAAATATCTCCGAAATTTTATAGAATTATGGTATATGTGAGGCTTGAATTCGGCAAAAATGCCCTAACTTTGCAGGCTGGTCCGGAATGGACCGGAGCAATAAGTCCGGAAAGATATGGGAACGGCAAACGAAGATTTCAGGATGCGGATATTTCTGACGCTCGCGGAAGAAGGCAATTTCACGCGGACGGCGTCGAGACTGGGCATCACCCAGCCTGGGGTCAGCCAGAACATATCCGAACTGGAGCGGATCTACGGGATGAAGCTGTTCAACCGGGAAAGGGGGGCGGTTTCGCTGACGGAAGAGGGACGGAAGTTCCGGGAATATGCGCTCAGAATCGAGGGCGCCTATCGCGACGCGGCGGCATTCGCCGAAAACGGGGGCGCGGTGTCTGAAAACCGGGAACGTCTGGCCGTGGATATGCTGAAGGCGCTGCTTCCCGTGCTCCGGCAGATGAATCCGGAGCTCGCAGGGGATGTGGAGCGGCTGATTCAGTCATATCTGACGCATATTGATTGAAACGGACACATATCGATGAATACATATCGATGAACACATATCGAGGATAATAAAAAGATACACAATAAATTATGAAAAAAATTCTACTTGGGATCGCGGTCCTTTTCGCCGCGACGACCGCATTCGGGCAGGAATTCAACCAGCTCCCGAACGACCCTGAAGTCCGTGTGGGCAAGCTCGACAACGGGCTCACCTACTACATCCGGCACAACGACAAACCGGCGCAGAGGGCGGAATTCTACCTCGCAACCAACGTCGGGGCGATTCAGGAGACCCCGGACCAGGACGGTCTTGCGCATTTCCTGGAGCATATGTGCTTCAACGGAACGAAGAATTTCCCGGGCAAGGCGCTTCTGGAGTATCTCCAGAGCATCGGAGCGGAGTTCGGCGGCAACATCAATGCGGCGACCGGAGTTGAGGAGACGACCTATATGCTCAACAACATCCCCGTGACACGCGAAGGCATCATCGACACCTGCCTTCTCGTGATGCACGACTACTCCCATTTCGTGACCTGTGACCCTGTGGAGATCGACAAGGAGAGGGGAGTGATCATCGAAGAGCGCCGTGCGCGCAGAACCGCATCCTGGAGGCTTCACGAGCAGTCTCTTCCATACTACTACGGAGACAGCAAGTACGCGACCTGTACGCTGATCGGTTCTCAGGAAAACCTCGAGAACTTCAGGCCGGAAAGTCTCACTAACTTCTACCACACCTGGTATCGTCCTGATCTTCAGGCACTCATCGTTGTGGGAGACATCGACGTGGACTCGATAGAGGCAAAAATCAAGACTACATTCGCTGACATCCCTGCACCGGTGAATCCGAAGCCGAAAGACGTGGTGAAGGTTCCGGCGAACGAGAAGCCGCTCATCGGCGTGCTCACAGACCCGGAGTGCAGCAGCAGTACAATCGAGGTGCTCTGGAGGAGCGACGCTGAGGACGAAGCCTACAACAGCACCGACATCGGATTCCTCACAGAGACCACCAAGACTCTGATATCCATCATTATGGCCGAGCGTTTCAACGCGATCACCAGCAAGCCGGGCGCTCCGTTCCTCGGCGCCGACCTCGGCGCGGGCAACATCTGCGAGACCTGTCAGGTGGCGTTCGGTGACGTCGCGTTCAAGGACGGCGAATGGGAGACAGCCTTCAGGGCGTTCCTCACAGAGGTCGAAAGGATGAGGCGCTACGGATTCTCAGCCGCCGAGCTCCAGAGGGGCAAGGACAACATCCTCAGTTCATTCGAGAAGGCTGTCGAGGCTGCGGACACCCGCAAGAATGCCGATTTCGTGCGCCCGCTCATCAACCATTTCTTCGACAACGAAGCCTATATGACCCCGGAAGTCAGGTATGAGACGGCAAAGCAGCTGCTTTCGCAGGTGCCTGACTTCATTTTCGCTCTTGCGGCGAACGCGCTTGTGGACGGAAAGAGCGTGTCAATCATCTACAAGGCTCCAGAGAAGGAAGGCCTTGTGCACCCGACTCCGGAACAGCTTCAGGCTGTCTTCGACGAGGTGGCGGCATCCGAAATTGAGGCTCCTGTGGAGGAGGAGATCGCTTCCGAATTCTTGGACCCGGCTTCACTCAAAGGTTCAAAGGTCAAGAAAACCGCGTCAGGCATCTACGGTTCCACCGTCTGGACACTCAAGAACGGCGTGAAGGTGGTCGTGCTCCCGACCGAGTACAAGAAAGACCAGATTCTCTTCACCTGGTTCAAAAACGGCGGAGAGACGCTCATCGATGACGCGGACCTTCCTTCTTTCGAGTCCAACATCTACGCCATCTTCCAGAACAACAGCGGAATCTCGAAGTTCAGCTCCAACGAGGCTTCGAAGATGCTCGCCGGCAAGAACATCAGCGTTTCTCCGTACATTTCGGGCATACGCCACGGAATCAGCGGAAACACCACTCCGAAAGACCTTGAAACCGCTCTCCAGGTTGCCTATCTGACCTACTGCGACCCGCGTTTCGACGAGCAGGAGTATGAAGTGGGGATGGAACAGATCCGTGCGGTGCTTCCGAACATCGTAAACCAGCCGAACTTCAAGCTTCAGACTGAAATCGGCAAGGCCGTATATGGTCCTGACTGCACGAGAAATGTGAATCTGAACGAAGAAACTCTCGAGAAGGCCAACCTCGCCACGCTTGAGAGGGTCTATCGCAACCTTTTCAAGGACGCTGCCGGACTCACGGCGGTTTTCGTCGGCAAGATTGACCTCGAAACCTTCAAGCCGCTCTGCGAGAAATACCTCGGCTCCATCCCGAAAGGGCGGAAAGCCACCGCGTGGAGGGACAACAGCCCGAAAGTCGTGAAGGGCGAGGTCGTCGACCGCTTCAGCGCCGACATGCAGACCCCGAAGAACACAGCCATCCTCTTCTACACCGCTGAGATCCCTTATTCAGTGAAGACTGCGACTATGCTCAAGGCAGCGAACTACATTCTCGATATGATTTATGTAGAGACACTCCGCGAGGAGGAAGGCGGCACCTACGGGGCACAGTCCTCTATGACAATGACCGCCCAGCCGGAGCAGCAGGCACGCATCCAGGTGGTGTTCGAGACCAACCCGACCCAGTGCGACAGGCTCATCGAACTTGCACGCGAGGGACTCAACAAACTCGCATACGAAGGCCCGACTGAGGAGCAGATGACCCGCACGCTCGAGAATTTCAAGAAAGAGATTCCTGAAAAGAGGCTCAACAACAGCTACTGGCTCGGCAACATCCTTTCATACGAATACCGCGGTACGGACTATGACAGGGAGTACGAGGAGGCTGTGGGCGAGATTTCCGCCGAGAACATCAAGGCCGTGCTCCAGAGCGTTCTTGAGCAGGGGAACTGCATCGAGATTGTGATGTCGCCGGCCAATGCGACTGAGAAAGAGTAGGTTGGGACGTTGTAAGCAGAGAAGATTTTATGAAGAAAATACACTGTATATTCGCGGCGATGCTTGCGCTCGCGGTCTTGGGTTGTGAGCAGATTTCGCCGGAGACTCCGGGAAAGGACGACGAGGAAACTCCAGTCGTTCCGGACGATGACAAGGACGACGACAAAGACTCGGATAAGGACAAGGAAGACGACAAGACTCCGGCCGAATACACCTATCAACTAGTCACTGAAGATCAGGACGACTGGAGCGGAGACTATGTCATCGGCTACAAGAGCGGTGACACGAGCATCAAGCTGCTCTGCTCTGTCAGCGACGGCAAGGGCGAAGCGGAGGAACTGACGGGAGTCGATTTCGACAAAGGCATTCCTGCCGCCATCGCGGACCCGTACAAAGCCGTAATCGCGAAAACTGACGGCGGCTACACTGTCAAACTCGCCGGCGTCGGGTACCTCGGCAAAAGCGGAGACAAGAAAATCGCGGCTTCTGAGACTTCCGGCGAAAGCGCGTATTTCTGGAACATCAGCTGCCCGGACAAGCAGGTTATAATGACGGCCGGCGGCGGCGCCAAGACGCTCCAGTGGAACACGAGCGCGTCCTGCTTCCGTTTCTACAACCAGAACCAGCTGAAGCAGATCACGCTTCTCAAACGGAATGTCTCAAGCGGCACTGACGGCGGGGACACGGACGACGGGGGAGACCCGACGCCTGATCCTGACCCTGATCCTGACCCAGACCCAGACCCTGACCCAGACCCTGATCCAGACCCTGATCCCGATCCCGATCCCGACCCTGATCCGACACCTGTTCCGACCCCGGACGGTTCCGACGGCTACGGCTGGTTTGAACTTCCGTTCATAAGCTCCACGCTTCAGAACGGGAAATACAGGGTGGACAGGACCAACAGCGACCTCTACTACGCCTACCACCTCTGCGACGGCAATGAGACATATGCGCACAGCGGGAAAAAGGCGCGCAACTACACCGTCTGCTTCAGCGCGAGCCATCACTGCCCGGTGTGGGTGGCGGCAATCAGGCACAACAGCCTGCACCCGATCTCTGTGGCGAAAAGGACAAACTCCTACAGCAAAGATCCAAACATACCTTCAGACATTCAATACAAATCAAAGTCCACGGGCGGCGGATGCAACAAGGGACATATGATCGGCTCAAGGGAAAGAACATCATCGACGGCCACCAACCGTCAGGTGTTCTACTATTCCAACATCGCCCCGCAGGACTCCGACGGGTTCAACACCGGAGGCGCACCGTGGAACACACTGGAAGACTGGGTGGACACAAAGGTCTGCAATGACAGTCTCTATGTCGTAATAGGCTGCTATTTCGATGATTACACTGACGTGTACGGAAAAACCAACACTGCAAAGAAGATTTCGTTCGGAGGACGGTCGGATGTAAGTATGCCGACTATGTTCTACTATGCGTTGCTCCGCACGAAGAAAGGAAACACCGGAAAATCCGTGGCTCAGTGCTCCGCAAACGAGCTTCAGTGCGTCGCCTATGTGCTTCGCCACGAAACGGCTGCCAAGGAGAAAGGCAAGAACTACACGCTTACTTCAAAGGATATGATTTCAGTCTCTGATCTGGAGAAGCTTACGGGATTCACTTACTTTGTGAATGTGCCGAATGCGCCGAAGGACACCTTTACTCCTTCTGACTGGGGCCTGTAAGAGGCCGAATAAAAAGCGGTCTACTGCGTTCCTCTCCTAACGAAAATCCTCACAACCGAAAGGTTGCTGCGGTTTTCGTGTCGTCGAGAGCCTTGTATCCCATCTTTTTA